>JBHHZW010000001.1:0-34706 GCA_046758305.1 Bacteroidota bacterium
CTGAACATACACACTGTCGTCGATCGTCCGGTAGAACTTCTTCGTAAGCTGATTGCGGAGGTCAAAGGTCCAGGTCTGCGTTAGGAGGGCAGGGTTTGCATCTTCGATCCAGTGGACGAACACCCAGCGCTCCATATCCACAGGGTTAGCGCGGCGAAGCCACACAAACCGCTCAGAACTCGAATCCACGGCCACCCAATAGTCCGGTTGAATGAACATCATCCATTCATAATTCCGCAGGATGCGTTTCTTCATGTCGGTCTGCTCGTACTTTGCATCTGAATAGATCGCATTGAGTTCACGCTGGAGAGACACTTTTTGGAAGTAGTACAGCAGCGGCTCTCGATTCGAACGGATGTTGTCGGTGAGCACGTCCAAGTTCCTCGCGGTCAAGAACATGATGATCTGCTCGCGGCGGTATAGATCGTACTTGTTGATCACGAACTCTTCTCCCGACTCCACGAGAGCCCGCACCTCTGGGCTGAGTGAACCGCCGATGAACTGGGCGGTCGGTCCCTCCGAGGAAAGCGGTGCAACGATCAGCAGGTTTTTGTATGTCTTGTAGTCCTTGAACTCTGCGATGGAGTGATGGCGAATCGTGAACACCTTCTCCGGTTGAGGTGTGAGTATCTTCATTTCGAGTGCCTCCCGGAGGTGCCCTTCCACTGCCGCCCAATCGGTTGAGTCAGCAAACACCAGAATCTCATCGTTCTTGCCGATGGCCTCGAGTTTGAACTGCTCGCATCCGATGAATAGGATCGAGTTCAAAGCAACGAGGAAGAGGGGTAGTCCAGTCCTTCTCATGCGTCACCCCGTTTTCTCAACGAGTCGAGCTGTCAACAAGCAAACACCATTTCGAGTTGGTAAACTCCGAGCAACTTGTGGAGCGTCGGATAGAAAAGAGCGTACAATCCCCACATCGTTCCGCCCACGCTGAGAGGAATCGTAATGTTGTCATCGACGGGAAGTGCGGAGGCTTCGATCAGCATCCCCACTAGAGCCGAGACGGCACCGATCCCGTACTCTCCGATGGAGGAGGAAAGTTTCGGGGTCACGAGGACGACGAGTATCGCAGAAACGAGAAACGCGACACTCCCTTCCAGACTCTTGGAGAGGAACTTTCGACGTCCCCACCGCCTTCCAACGAGAGCCGCGACGGAATCCGATACGATCAGGATCGCGAAGCTCGATATGACGATGATTTTCGGGAACACCAGAACGCAGAAGGTCGCGGAGAGGAGCAGATTTGTCGCCCCGTTCAACCGCTTGTACCGAATACTTCCGGGCTTGCTTTTGTTGGTTATCTCGTGCGGCCGCAGAAGCAATCCGAAGATCTTATAAAATAGTTGAGCTGTGGGGGCATGATAATGTCGCGCAATGTCCACGAGCAAGAATGAGGCCGTCAGCGGAATGAGGATGTTGAGCGCGGTCGATCGGGAGAGAAATGTATAGAACACCGGGATGGAGAGTGAACAAAAATGAATAGATTTGCGGATCAGCTCAGCGCGGTATTCAATATTCGCACCATCTCGCATGGACTATTTCTTCGAATCTCCCCGTCCCTCCGAGTGTGTGCTCCTCGGCTTGCTTGCCCCCTCCCGACTTGCCTTCCCAACACTGTCGGGGTCGGGGGGAGGTCGGGATTCAGGGCTTACTTCCGTCGGAGCCTGCCCGCCTTCGGCGTTTAGGCGGGCTGGTGATTGAGCCCCGGCGAGTTGAGGCGTTTCCTTATCGCCGTTGTGGGGCTGAGCTGTGGGGGAAAGAGCCTCGCCACGAATGATCCTGTTAATCTCCTCACCATCGAGGATTTCCCGCTCCAGCAAAGCATCGGCAAGTCGATGGAGCACATCGATATTGTCGTTTAGGATCTTCTCAGCCCGCTTCATGCAGCTGGTCACGATCTTTTTCACTTCTTCGTCGATGAGAACAGCCGTACTCTCGCTGAAATTGCGGGACCGAGTGATCTCGCGGCCGAGGAAGATCTCCTCCTCCTTTGTCCCAAAGGTCAGCGGACCCAGCTTCTCGCTCATCCCCCACTCGCAGACCATTTTCCATGCAATCTCCGTTCCCCGTTCGATATCGTTGCCAGCACCCGTCGTCAACTCATTGAAGATAATCTTTTCGGCGGCCCGTCCTCCAAGGGCGTACGTGATCATCGCTTCGAGATACTGTTTCGAGTAGGTGTGCTTTTCGTCCATGGGTAAGTAGGTCGTCACACCGAGAGCCCGACCGCGCGGGATGATCGTCACCTTGTGAACAGGGTCTGCCTCCGGCACCATCCGAGCGACGAGCACATGTCCCGATTCGTGGTAGGCGGTCACCTTCTTCTCTCGTTCCGAGATGATGAGGCTCTTGCGCTCCATACCCATCATGACCTTGTCTTTCGCCTCTTCAAAATCCCTCATCGAGACCATCTTGCTGTTCCGCCGCGCAGCGAGGAGTGCGGCCTCGTTGACGAGGTTGGCGAGTTCGGCGCCCGCAAGTCCCGGTGTGCCTTTGGCAAGAACATCCAGCTGCACGTCGTCCGAGAGCGGAATGTTTCGCGTGTGGACCTTGAAGATGCCCTCTCGTCCTCTGACATCCGGTCGGTCGACCACAACCTGGCGGTCGAACCGGCCAGGACGGAGGAGGGCGGGGTCGAGCACGTCTGGTCGGTTCGTTGCGGAAATGATTATGACGCCGATGTTCTGTTCAAATCCGTCCATTTCGACGAGCAGCTGGTTGAGTGTCTGCTCTCGTTCGTCGTGTCCACCGCCGATCCCAGCGCCGCGGTGTCTTCCAACGGCATCCATCTCGTCGATAAAGATGATGCAGGGGGCGTTTTTCTTTCCCTGCTCGAACAGGTCGCGAACGCGGCTTGCTCCAACACCGACAAACATTTCGACGAACTCAGCTCCTGAGATAGAGAAGAATGGAACTTCTGCTTCGCCAGCAACTGCTCTTGCGAGGAGCGTTTTGCCGGTTCCCGGCGGTCCCAGGAGGAGCACACCGCGCGGAATTTTCCCACCCAACTTTTGAAATTTTGCCGGCTCCTTCAGGAACTCGATGATCTCCTGCAACTCCTGCTTTGCTTCGTCGGCACCTGCCACATCGGTGAACGTCACGCGTGGCTGGCCTTGATTGATCAACTTCGCGCGACTCTTCCCGAACGAGAAAATCCCTTTTGTGCCTGCTCCTTGCATCCGTCGCATGAAGAACACCCAGACGACCAGGATGAGAAGCCACGGCAGCATGCCCATGAGAGGCCCGAACCATGTGTTGTCCTCCTTGACCACATCCATCACGATTCCACGCTGGGTCCAGTCACTGATGATCTCGTCATCGATGTTCGAGTACGGCAGCGTCAGCACAAACCGTTCAATCCGTTGGGATTTTCCGTCCCTTGTTGTGACCGTATGTGGCTGCTTCAGCACGCCGTGGAGATCATAATTGTTCAGGTCCGATTTCTTTACGATGGCCTCTCTGATCACGTTGGACCGAAGGAGTTCCTGGTACTGAGTAAAGGAAATTTCGTGCTCCTTCTGTTCCGTTTTATTAACTAGCATCATCACGAGGAACACCGCCATGATGATGGCCGACCAACTCAGAATGACCTTCAAGACTCGACTCCATTGAAAGTCGTCATTACGCCTCTCTGGGCCCTTCCGCCGACGTCCGCGATTCGACGGACGGGGGAACGATCGCCGCTTTGGTTTCTCCTGCGAATCCTTATCTTGATGCTCATCCATGACGTTCCAGCTCTCCTCTCCGTTACTGGTTCCTGCTCTACGCCGGAGGCGTATGAGCCTCTGGCTCAGACGCGAGCAATCGGTAGATCGACTTCAGATTCCTGACCTTTTGCGCGAAATCCAATCCATACCCAATGACAAACTCGCTCGGTATTTCGAATCCGACATAATCGATCGGGAAATCAATTTTCGCTGCATCTGTCTTGTACAAGAGTGTAACAACGCGAAATGACTTTGGGTTCTGCCGCATAATCAGGCGCTTAATGAAATCGATTGAAAGACCGGAGTCCACAACATCCTCAACGACAATGATGTCCCTTCCCGGCACCGGACAATTCAAGTCCTTGAGCATTGTCACATTCCCCGACGAGATCTTCGCATCGCCGTAACTGGACAGCTTGAGGAAATCTACCTCGCACTCGACCTTGATCTCCCGAATGAGGTCAGAAAAAAAGATGAATGAACCATTCAACACTCCGATGAAGATGGGTACTTTCCCCGCATAGTCCTTATTAATCTGAACAGCGAGGTCCTTCACACGGAGACGGATTTTTTCTTCAGGGATGTACAGTTCAAATTGCTCTCCGTTCACCGTGATGATATCGCTCATGCATCGCTCGAATATCACGACCGTCGATGAGCAATCTTCAACCTCAAGACACGCTCGGTCGCCTCGGTGACTTTGAAACGGTCGTCCAGGCGCCTTCCGCACACCCAGACGATGCTGCCCTCATACTCGAGGACCGGAATTTGATATTTTTCGTACAGAGCCACCTTCTCGTCGACAAAAAAATCGCTCAGCTTCTTTTTCCCCCTCATGCCGAATGGAATGAACCAGTCGCCGTCCTTCCAAGATCGCAAGAGCAATGTGTTGCCAAGCTTTCCCGCATCGATGAACGCTATGTCTCGGTCTGCACTGAACGTCACCTGATTCCGATCGACGAGGGACGATTGAAATTCAAACTCTGGGAATTGATAGGCTTGATTGATCGTCACCTCGTACCGGAACCCGCGTTGGCGCTTCACTCGTACCAGCACGAGGGCGTCACGGTCTTTGAAAGCCACGATGTCCCCGAATGCATCGACCTGCGAGCCGGTCTCCGCTTCCGTGAGGCTGAGGATGCTGCGGATTTTCTCGAAATTCACTTCTCGCGGAGTCAACGACTTGAGGGCAAGCAGAACGACATTTTCCTGAACAAAATAAAGATAACTCCTTAATCTCGAAATATCAAGGTCAATCCTGTGCTCCCCCGAGCTTCGCACCACCGAAGTAAAGCTCTCGTGCAATTGCGTTTTAAGGTACTCATTCAGGTGACTGAAGAGTTCCGCAGTTCGATTCAACGTTCTGACGATGTTCTCGTTGACGTTTTTCCTAATGGCCGGGAGCAATGCGCGTCGGATGTAATTCCGGCGATACGATTTCTTCCGGTTGCTCGAATCTTCTCGATGCTTCAATTTACTGACTCGTGCGTATGCATCGACGTCGGCACGGCTTGCAAAGAGAAGAGGCCGTACGACGTTCACGTCTTTGCGGTGCATGGGGATCCCTGAAAGCCCGGCAACGCCCGCCCCTCGGAAGAGGTGGAGCAACAGTGTTTCCGCGTTATCATCGGCAGTGTGTGCGGTAGCAACTTTTTCGAATCCGCAAGATATTAGCACCTTCTGAAAGAACTGGTACCTCAAGTCGCGCGCTGCCTCCTCGATCGAGAGCTTCTCTCTCTTCGTGTACTCCTTTGTCTTCAGTCGCTCCACATAGTAATTAACCTTATACCGCTCAGCGAGTCGTCGAACGAATACTTCGTCCCGGTTGGATTCGCGGCCTCGAAGTCGATGGTTGCAGTGAACAACAGCCAGTGTGAGCCTGTCGTCATTTTGCAAGTGACAGAGAGCATCGAGCAGGACGGTCGAGTCCCTCCCCCCACTCACTGCGATCAGGATCTTGTCCCCGGGTTCGATCAATCGGTGACGACTGCAGAACCAGCTCAAACGATCCAGGAACGATTTCACGACGCCAGTTTGTTGCTTGATAGACCTTCTCATGTAAATCACTGCCGACGTTGTCTCGAGAGAGAAACTGAACGCGACCCGTCAGGTAGATTCTAACGCCAGAGAGCAGCGTCTATAGAGTTCGATGGAGAAGGAAGTTGACGTTTCGGACTCGTGCAGTCCAATTCACCTTAAATATATAGCATCCATGGCGGAAATTCAAATTTGCTAATTGACATGTCTTGAGGTACTTACCACAGATAGTAAACGTCCGAGCGACGACTCGCTAACGATGCCTGACCGATGAGATATTGATGACAAGGGTCACAAGACCAATTTATCGAAGCATGGCTTGGCTCTCGCTACTCGAAAGTTTTGTTGTTACATTGTGGCGGGAGCGCTGCTTTGGACAGCTTTCAGCCGGGACTCATCTCTTACTCTCCTTTCTGGCCGAACGCGTATGGATAGATTGAAAGTACTCATCACAAACTCGATGCCGTTTCTAGGAGGCGCCGAAAAGTTTGCATGGAAGCTCGGGAAAGGCCTCCTTGGTTGTGGTCATAAGGTCTCCTTTGCGGTGAAAACGCATTCAGCCCTCGCTGAGCTACTTCAGAGTGAGCATCTGGTTGTCCACAGACTTCCGATGAGGGGAGACGCGGATCCATATTCTTTGCTTTCGATGATACGACTGACGCGGGCAAAGAGGACGGACATTATCTTGTCGACCTGCGAACGTGATTTCCGATTAGCCGGTCTGGCGACAAGGTTAGGAGGGAGGGGAAGGGTCATTCCACGGTTGCGATCCGTCTGGCCTCCAGACCGCAAACACTGGGCGAAAACCGTCCGGTTTTGCCGACAACGGTTCAACTACAGATTCTTTGCCTCTAGGATTATCACCAACTCGGTGGAAGGTAAACGAGATTTGGTTGAAGGTGGTTGGATGAAGGAGGGTACAGTGGAAGTGGTGTACAACGGAGTGGATCTGAGGATCTTCGATCCTGCCCGAGTCGAGAAGGGAGCGGTCAAACAGCAGTTAGGGATTTCGCGAGATGCGACCATGGTAACGCTCATTGCACGGATCGCGGTGGAGAAAGGTCAGGCCCTGTTTGTCGACGTTGCTGAGAACCTGCTGGAAGACCATCCGCACACGTACTTCTTGATCGTCGGTAGGCCGACAAGCCAGAGTTACTATGAGGAGTTATTGCGCCGTCTCCGCAGCTCTCAGTACGGTGATCACATTCTACTCACCGGTTTTCGAGATGACGTGGAGAGCGTGCTCGCGGACACTGATATTCTTGTTCTTCCTTCTGTTGAAGAGGGACTGCCGAACGTCGTGCTCGAAGCGATGGCAATGGAATGTCCCGTGGTAGCAACAGACGTCTGCGCAACGAACGAAGCAGTCGAAGACGACGTCACCGGCTATCTAATCCCGTTCCCCATTTCGAATGATCTCTTGGTAGGCCGATTGCGTTCGCTCATTGAGGATCGAGAGCTGAGGAGAAGAATGGGGCATCAAGGGCGTCGAAAAGTGGAGGGAAAATTCGATTTTGAGCAGACTTTGCGTCGCTATGAGGAAGTGTTTGCCAGGGTGAATCGGGGAAAAAGTCTTTGAATTCGACACGGTTTTTGTGTATATTAGCATACTTTTCTCGGGATCAGAAGGATAAGATTCAGGATGGCTGTTTTCCTAGTGACCGGAGGTGCGGGATTTATCGGATCACATCTCGTCGAGCGCTTGCTGGGGAGGGATCAGACGGTCGTCTGCTTGGACAACCTTGATCCGTACTACGGGCCGGAACTGAAGTGGAGAAATCTCTCCTCAGTCAGTGGCCATCCACAATTCACGTTCGTTGAAGGAGACATACGCGATCAGCAGCTCCTGAACAACCTCTTTGGACGGCATCGGTTCGACGTCGTTGTCCATCTTGCAGCAAAGGTGGGCGTCTATCCATCTCTGACGCGAGCGGACGAGTTCGCGGATGTCAATGTCAGGGGTACGCTAAACGTGCTGGAGGTGATGAGAAAACATCACGCCTCGGGGTTGATCTTCGCTTCCTCCTCCTCGGTCTACGGTGGATCCACTAACATCCCTTTTGTCGAGACTGATCCGGTGGATCGGCCGATATCACCGTATGCGGCAACGAAGCGGACAGGTGAGCTCCTTTGCGCGCTCTACCATCATCTCTGGAATTTCAACGTCGCATGTTTGCGGTTCTTCACCGTCTATGGTCCACGTCAGCGTCCTGAGATGGCGATTCATACATTTACTCGGCTCCTGAGTGAAGGGGAAAGGATTCAAGTCTTCGGTGATGGTTCGACGGCGCGCGATTACACGTACATCGACGACATTCTCAATGGCGCTCTCAAGGCCATCGACAATCTCCGAGGTTTTGAGATTTACAACTTGGGTGGATCTCGGCGTATCCAGTTGAGGGAGCTCATCAGGCTCATTGGGTCCTCCGTGGGAAAAAAGGCGGACGTCGAACACTTGCCTGCGCGTGCAGGGGAGATGCCAATCACAGAGGCCGACCTTCGGAAGTCTCGAGAGATGTTGGGCTACGACCCACGCGTGCGGATCGAGGAAGGCCTCCAGAGGTTTGTGCGATGGTTTCTGAATGACAGTCGAAGTGTTCACGACGCAACCGAACGGAAAGCATCAGCATCATGAAGGCTGGCATCATTTCGGCCGGAGAAGGTCTGCGGCTGAGAGAAGATGGAATTCAGACCCCTAAACCCCTCGTGGAGGTCGATGGTGTCCCGCTCATAGATCGCCTGCTCACTGCCTTCACGGAGAATGGTGTCGCGGAGACTGTCTGCATCGTGAACGAGACGGACTCGGCGATTCAACGGCACGTCAGTGCTTTATCACTTCCTCTTCCCGTGCGTTTCATCCGCAAAAGGACCGAGAGTTCGATGCACAGCCTGTTCGAGCTTTCTCCGTATCTCACAGACGGCTCGTTTTTGCTCACGACTGTGGATTCTGTCTTCGATCCGGATGAATTTCGCCGCTTCGTGCTCTACTGCCAGCGGACCAAGGAGCTCGGTGGGATTCTTGCGGTCACAAAATTTGTTCAAGATGAAAACCCTCTCTGGGTTGAAGTCGACCATGACAATCGTGTCGTCCGCGTAGGGCAGAACCTGCCGTCAGCACTCTATGTGACAGGAGGGATCTACTATTTTTCTCCCTCCATATTCAGGGAGAAGGGAAATGCGCTTCGCCAGGGAGTCTCACGCTTGCGCAATTATCTTCCCCTTCTCGTCGAAAGCGGATACCGGTTCCATCCCTATGTGTTCTCGAAAATCGTCAATGTCGATCATGCCGAGGACATCATCACAGCCGATCACCTTTTGAAATCTGTCAGGACTCTTCGCTCGTAGAAGGCTATGGACGCTGCCGTTTTGCGCATATCCGACCGGATCAAGGGAAAGGTTTACAATATTCAGCGCTATTTCTTCTTTTGCGCGGATACAGTCTTGGCTTTTCCGTCAGCCTTCCGGTATCGTCGGGACACGCTGGAGCAAATGTACGTGAACGGAGTTCAGGCCGTTACTATCACGGCGATGGGGGGTCTGTTCATTGGATTAATCATGGCGATTGAGACAGGGCATCGATTTGAAGCCTTTGGTGCGAAGCTGCTCGTCGGCCGCACGGTGGCCCTTGCGGTGGTGCGAACGCTTGGGCCGGTCATCACCGGTCTCATGCTGGCGGCGCGCAATGGGTCGAAGAACGCTGCTGAACTTGGTTCGATGCAGGTAAGCGAGCAGATCGATGCGCTCAAAGCCTTTGGGACAGACCCGATTGCCAAGCTTGTCGTCCCAAGAGTGATCTCGTCATTGATCATGTTCTTGCCATTGACACTTCTTGCCGATGCGATTGCACTCATCGCAGGTATGTGGGTTTCCGATGTCTGGCTTCACGTCGATCCCGTCTTCTACTGGAGTTCCGCGATCAACGGATTGCGGATGCAAGACCTGATTGTGGGTTTCACAAAGCCATTCACGTATGCATTTGTTATCTCGACGATCAGTTGTTACTATGGACTCACAACGACCGGTGGTACTACGGGCGTCGGTCGGGCGACAATCAACGCTGTCGTCATGTCATCGATTGTGGTATTATTCGTGGACTTCATCTTCACGAAGGTGGTCTGGGAATTGCTGAAGTAATCTGACAATTGCTGGTACGATTGCAATGGACATGATCCGATTGGAAAACGTGACGCTGGAGCTCGGAGGGAAGAAGGTTCTGTACAACGTCAGTCTGCGCCTTCACGAAGGTGAAACGAAAGTAATCCTTGGACCAAGCGGTGCAGGGAAAACGACCATTCTCAAGGCCATTTTGGGGCTGTTGAGACCGCAGTCAGGACGTGTGACCGTCTGCGGCGTGGAGTTGACGCGACTCCGTGAGAGAGATATCATACCGGTACGGCGGGAAATCGGCATGGTCTTCCAGGGGAATGCATTGTTCGATTCTCTCTCCGTGGCGGAAAACATTCTCTTCTTTGTCCGTGAGAACAATCGGATGAGTGAAACGGAAATGGACCAGATTGTTGAGGACATGCTCCAGCTGTGTAACCTCGGAGCGATCGGTTCTCTGATGCCCGACGAGTTGAGCGGTGGGATGCGCAAGCGGGTTGCCATCGCCCGTGCACTCGCGTTTCATCCGAAGATCATTCTCTATGATGAACCGACGACAGGTTTGGACCCGATCAATGCAAGAATGATAACGGACGTTATGGATAAGCTGGGCAGTGAAAGGCACGTCGGTTCGGTCGTTGTCACGCACATCTTGCGGGATGCCTATTCCGTGGCGGATACCGTCGCAATGATAAAGGAGGGGGTGATTGTCTTTGACGGGTCGTTCGACGAAATTCGCTCCTCACAAGAATCGTTTATCCAAGAATTTCTCTCAGAGATTAACTATTCAGACTGAGGTACCGAAACCGTATGCGATGGGTCCTCGTTCTTGTCGCTCTTCATCTCGTGGCGACGTCATTTGCACAGCGACCGGTCCTCGTTACGGAAGAGCCTTTCACCCTCGGTGACGGCAATCAAGTCATTGGTCTGGGATTTGAGTATCTTCGCAAGTCCTCTAGCGATGAAGGGATCAGCTTATCGCGACTCTGGAAGGTACCTGTTCTCCAGGTTGAAGTTGGACTTGGAGAACGAGTCAATTTCCAACTCCACTGGCGGGGTGGGCTATTTGCGAGATCGAGCGATGGAGCCAACGCGTCCGATTTCGGTGACCTCTTCCTCGCGACGAAGATCCTCATCCTGCGAGAAACACATGGACTTCCTGCGCTTGGATTCAAGTATGCTGTGAAGCTCCCGATGACGGGAGATGAAAAAGGGCTGGGAAGTGATAACACGGATTTTTTTGGTTCTTTGCTTTTCTCTAGAAAAATTGGTATCGTGGCAAGCCGGTTGAACCTTGGCATCGGCATCCTCGGGCATCCGCGCGCGCAAAACGCGCAAGACGACATCTACACGTATGGCGCGGCACTCCTTCTTCCGATCAAACAGTCGGTTGCATTGTTCGTGGAAACGGCGGGCTTCTTTGGGCCGTTTGAGGATGATGACAAGCTCGTTGGGCGTTTGGGTCTTCAAGTCCGTAGGTTCGACCTTGGGTGGGCAGCATTTGGGGGCGTCAAGCTTTCTGGAACGCCTCGCGATTTCAGTACCGCGTTCGAATTGAGTGAGCGTTGGGGAATTGGGGTCTTTGTTTCTAAAGACATGCAACTGTGGTAGGATGTTTTCCGCGTTTCTGAAGCGCTAGATCGGCTATTTGTTGTCATGGACAAGCAGACTTTTCGTTGGTCAGAGATCACGGTTGGAGTCGTTCTCGTCATCGCTTTTGGAGTCTTTCTCGTCGCACTAATCTTGGTGGGAAGCAACGTCAAGCTGTTTTCACCGACCTACTCCTTGAGGATGTTCGTGCCGAATATCGAAGGTCTTGTCGACGGCTCGATGGTCACGCTCGCCGGCAGGAAAGTGGGGTTCGTGAATGATATCCGATTTGCACAGCAGGATGGGATGAATGGAGTAGAAGTCGAACTCAGCATCGATACGAAGTACCAATCGCAGATCACCAAACGGTCGAAGGCGACGATCAAGACGATCGGATTGCTGGGGGATAAGTACGTGGACATCACGCTCGGACAAACAGGTGAGAGGGTTCTGGCTGAAGGCGATCACGTCGCAGTGGACTTGACTCCCGACATCGCCGAAATATCAAGGAAGGTCTCCAGTGCGATTGACGATTTTGTCGAAACCGTGCGGCATGCAAGAAACATTACGCAAAAAATCGATGAGGGCAAGGGAGCGGTGGGTAGGCTCGTGAATTCTGAGGAGATGTCCGCGGGCCTGGACCGGTTCATCGCCTCCGTGAGTCGTATCACGGCAATCATGGAGTCGAAGAGCAGCACGGCGGGGAGAATGCTCCGGGACACCACTCTCTTTGTGGATTTGAGTGCAGTGGCGGAGAACCTCAGTGAAATAACGACGAAAATCAGGCGCGGTGAGGGAACACTCGGAAAAGTTGTTACCGACCCGGCACTGTACGAAGAACTTTCTCGATTCGCGAATAAGTCTGATGCGCTCCTATCGAAGATGAACAACTCCGGCAGCTCTGCAGAAAAGCTCCTGACCGACCCTCAGTTGTACGATGAGCTCGTCCAGTTGATGAAGGTTCTCAATACGCTGGTGTCGGACCTCAAGGAGCATCCGGACCGGTACTTCCACTTTTCGGTCTTCTAATGTTGGGTTACAGGGTCAACGCTTTTCGGTCCGTAAGAGCCGCTCCAACACGCCACGAAGTGGTGGCTTCGCCAAAGTGTTCCTTAGAAAAGGAGTCCATCACGCCACGAAGCGGTCAGTTCGTGGCATGTCGTATCGGACCTTCGGGAAAGGGGATTTGGCCATAGATTAAGGATTCTTTCACTGTCGAGACCAGAAGAACAGTATGAAACTAAATTTTCTCGGAATTCGGCGGGATCCGAGATTCTCCCCAAGCCACGTGCAGAATGACGGCGAGATATTTCGATTGACCGCAGAGGCGTTGCGGCAAAGGGACTTCGTCGTTGTGGAGAAAGAAGAGAAGGAGGTCGGCTCCTTTTCGCTCGAGGCGCCTGCAGTGTTCACGATGTCGCGAAGCGTGGAGGCGTTCTCACGATTGCTTGTTCATGAGCAGCGGGGAAAACAGATCATCAACAGTCCGACAGGCGTTCTGAATTGCTATCGGTTCAACATGGTTTCGTTGTTACCGCAAGCAGGCATCCCGTTTCCCCGAGGCCTGATTGTTCAGACAGAGAATGGGCAGGTCTTGCCGGGATTTCTGCGCGACTCAAACCATGTGTAGGTGAAACGCAGCGATGTCCACGCGGTGGCAAAGACGAAGGATGTGTCTCAAGCCCACTCGCTTGGAGAGATCGGGAACGTGTTTCAGGATTTTCGAGCGCGTTGCATCGATAGTGCAGTGCTGCAGGAACACATCGAGGGGGAGACGGTCAAGTTCTACGCAGTGCGCGGCGGATCATTCTTCCGATGGTACTTTCAGGACGAGAACTTGCAGGGGCCCCTCAATCCTGACCGACTGTTTGTTCTCGCCGAGCGGGCTGTTGCTGCTCTGAACATCGAAATTTATGGTGGCGACGCCATCGTCACCTCTTCGGGCGAGGTCGTTATCGTCGACATGAACGATTGGCCTACCTCTGCTCGATTCCGTGAGGAAGCAAGCCGAGCGATCGCAGATTACCTCATTGGACGGTTTACTAGCTTTTGGAAGAGACTGCGAGAAAAGCGCTGGTAGAGCATTCCTGTCTTACTAACGTCAAGCTAGGCACGATTGGCCTAGCATCGGGGAGGCAGTACGTTCCGGCAGAACTCTTGACGCTTTCATGCAATCGATTGAATCTCATCAACTTGTCGTACCATTCAACGATGTGCTAAGTAAGTTGATGGAGGAGGTGGGTTGGGGGTCACACGGAACGTTCCTTGCGATTTCTTCCTCGTACGGGCCCGGATTTGATCACGAGTTCCAGAAGAAGGTGGATCCCGCCAGCGTCGCGGTAGACCTTCGCTTTTTGCGAGATCTTGGGCTCTCAGAAAAGCGTCGGACAGGAGAGTCATGATCCAGATTTGCGGGTGAAGTCGTTCTCGGTCAGCCGTTTGGGTATGTCACAGATTGAATCAACATTAAAGTCCCTCGAGGTTGAAGAAACAATCGACCTCTATTTTTTCCGTCCCCTCGGGTATTTCTTCGCACGTGTGTGCCAGAAGCTGGGCGTTATGCCCAACGCCGTGACCGTCGCGAGCATCGTGCTTGGAGTGCTTGCCGGTCACCTTTTCTATTACCAGAGCCTTACCATCAATATCGTTGGTATTGCTCTCTTCCTGCTTGCAGACGTCTTTGACAGCGCCGATGGCCAGCTGGCCCGGATGAACGGCGCCTCCTCTAAGTTCGGACGGATCCTGGACGGGGTCGCGGGCAACTTGATCTTCGCGAGCATTTACGTCCATTTCTGTCTTCGACTTCTCGAGCAGGGGCACAGCCCGCTGGTATTTCTCTTGGCTTTGGTCGCCGGCACCAGCCATTCTTTCCAGAGCGGTATGTCCGATTACTACCGCAATGCCTTCCTGGGGTTCGTGAACGGAAAGGGAGAACTGGAATCCTCATCGAAGATCGCTAAGGAGTATCGCTCCTATCGGTGGCATTCACGTGATGTCGGAAAGAAGCTCCTGTTACGCGTCTACTTAAACTATACGATCCAGCAGGAATTGCTCTCCAGAAACTTTCAGCGTCTCCGTGAGGCGGTCGCTCGAGTGTGGGGGGGCAGACTTCCCTCTTCGTTTTCAGAACTGTACCGCGGTAAGAACAAGCCGATGATGAGGTTGTATTCGACGCTCTCGACCAACTTGCGGATCATCGTCATGTTCATCGTGATTTTCGTTGACAAGGTCATTCTCTACTTATGGTTTGAAGTTCTTGTGCTGAACGCATTGTTGGTGATCACAGTGATTTTCCAGGAGCGGATTAACAGGAACCTCATCGTATGGGTGGAGACACACCCCGAGGCTGGATAAATGAGAAGGGTGGAGCTCATATTTTTCGTCGTCGGTATTGCCATCTTAGCGTACCTTGTGCACGCGTTCGGCCTCGGGAAGCTGATCGAAAACCTCCGGGACAATGCGTGGATCATTTTCGCTCTCATCGGGACCTATTTCGGAGTGTACCTTCTCAACACGGGGGCCTTCCGAATCGTTCTTGGAAAGGAGACCAATCGCATCAGTTTCTCCCAGCTGTTTGGCATCACGGTTTCGGGTTTCGCGATCAACTACGTGACACCTTTCGTCAACCTTGGAGGCGAGCCGTATAAGATCCATGCGCTGTCGAAAAAGCTCGAAGCGTCACAATCGGTCTCGTCGGTTGTCTCCTTTCGAATGCTTCACATCCTCGCGCATCTGTTCAGTTGGTTGACCGCGATCATCCTCGCGTTCTTCTTTATTGACATTACGATTCCGCTCCTGCTCCTCCTGCTGGTAACGGGTTCGATCATTCTCGTCCTTATCGCACTCGTCTTTCTTGGACACGAGAAGGGTTTGTTCGAGAAAGTTCTCAAACTGTTGTCCAAGGTATCCTTCCTGCGCTTGTTTGCCCAGAAGCTGCAGCGGAAGGAGGAGGTGATTCTTCAGATCGATGAGGAGATTCGGCAGTTCTACCATGAGCGAAAAAAAGATTTCTATGGAGCACTCGGTCTTGAATATCTAAGCCGGATCGTGCAAAGTATCGAACTGTACCTGATCTTCTCCACCCTGAGCGCTCCGTTCAACTTTGTGGAGATTTATTTCATCTTCGCCGCATCGTCCATGATCAGCAACTTGCTCTTCTTCTTTCCGATGGAGATTGGGGTCAAGGAAGGAGGATTATTTGCAATCCTCAGCTATTTCCTATTTTCGCCTCTCCTGAGTATTTATATCGGCGTCCTGATCAGGATCCGTGAGTTTTTCTGGATTGTATTCGGGTTGGGTATGATTCTGGTGAACGGGGGTTGGACTCGGGTTGTGCAAATCACGGGAGGGAGGAAGGGATGAGATGGGATGTCGATGCGTTGCTGCTCGACTTTGGCGGAACGATCGATGCGGACGGTATTCATTGGGGAGAGCGGTTCTTCCAGTTCTACCGCGAAGCGGGAATCGAGTTGCCGCGAGCCCAGTTCGATGAGGTCTTTGAGAAAGTGGACGCGGAGATCCAGGATCGCGACGTTGAACATTCTAGGTTCCGAGACCTCGTGGCGCTTCAAGTTCACACCCAGTGCATACATCTCAAAATCGAGTCGGGGGTCATTCAGCAGCAAGTAGTCGACCGAGCGGTGCGGGATGCCGCTGTCTGCATTGAGGGTAATAAGAAGATCCTACAACAGTGTGCTCGTTGCCTGCGGCTGGGATTGGTCTCGAACTATCACGGCAACCTCCTCACCGTGTGTCGGGAATTCGGTCTCGACGATATCTTCGGCGTGATCGTGGATTCGAAGATCGTCCGTGTTGAGAATCCGAATCCGAAGCCATTTGAAATCGCGCTCGGTGCGCTCAGGGTAGAGCCTGAACGCGCGGCGTTCGTCAGTGATTCTTACAACAGTGACATCGTTGGATCGAAATCGCTTGGACTGAAGACGATCTGGCTGCAACACGAGATGAATCGAATCCAGGGCGATCCAACGAAAATCGACACGATCGTTCGTTCTTTGGAGGAACTCGGAACGTTGATTTGTTCAGAGTGTTGAAGCAACGAACAAAGGAAGGCAGCGTCTTATGGACCGGAAACGTGTGCAACCCCCGAAGGGGAAACTCGGCGTTTTGCTCGTTGGACTCAACGGCGCCGTCTCGACCACCTCCGTTGCGGGAGTTCTGACGGTACGCAGAGGAAAAGCGAAGCCAATAGGATCCCTCACGCAGATGGGACACATCCGTCTGGGCAAACGGACAGAACAACGATCCCCTCTCATCAAGCACTTCGTCCCCCTCACTGAACTGAAAGACTTGGTGTTCGGCGGCTGGGATATTCGGAACGAGGACCTCTATACTTCCTCTGTGAAAGCAGCGGTCTTGGAGCGGGGGCATCTTGACCCGGTGAAGAGTGAACTCCAAAAGATCCGGCCGATGAAGGCAGTGTTCGATCGGCGGTACGTCAAACGTATTTCAGGCACGCATGTGAAACAAGGGCGGAACAAATATGAACTTGCGCTCCGATTGCGGGAGGACATCCGGACGTTCAAGAAGAAAAACGGCCTCGATCGAGTGGTCATCATCTGGTGCGGTAGCACGGAAACCTACATTAAGCCTAGCGGCGTGCACCAATCGATCGAAAAGCTCGAAGAAGCAATGAAAAAGAACCATAAAGACATCCCACCGAGCATGCTGTATGCGTACGCGGCGATCGCTGAAGGCGTTCCCTACGCGAACGGCGCACCGAATCTTACTGTTGACATCCGTGCCCTGATTGAGTTTGCAAAGGAGAGGGGTACGCCCATCGCGGGCAAGGATTTCAAGACAGGCCAGACATTGGTGAAAACGGTGGTCGCTCCGATGCTCAAAGCGCGAATGCTTGGCCTCCACGGCTGGTTCTCCAGCAACATTCTCGGCAACCAGGACGGCGTTGTGCTCGACGATCCAGGGTCGTTCAAGACCAAGGAGAAGAGCAAGCTTTCTGTCCTCGAGTACATTCTGCAGCCAGAGCTGTACCCTGACCTTTACAAGGATTTTTACCATCTTGTCCGCATCAATTACTATCCACCGCGCGGTGACAATAAGGAGGGTTGGGACAATATCGACATCTTTGGCTGGCTGGGATACCGCATGCAGATCAAGATCGATTTCCTCTGTCGGGATTCCATCCTTGCTGCTCCGATCGTTCTCGACCTTGCGCTCTTGCTCGACCTTGCAAGACGCGTCGGCTTGCACGGAATTCAAGAGTGGCTCTCGTTTTACTTTAAGAGTCCAATGGTCGCTTCAAGTCTCTACCCGGAACACGACTTGTTCATTCAGCTGATGAAGCTCAAGAATAACCTGCGGTATATCATGAGGGAGGAGTTGATAACGCATCTCGGCGTCGAATATTACGACTGAATTGGCGTGTCTCTGCAAAGGGTCGACTCCTGCTGTGTGGGGGTCGGCCTTTTCTTTTTGCCTCTCGGTTTGATGTTTCGAAGAGATTTTGGTACTTTAAGGGTTGCGGAGATTCAACGCAATGATATGCCAGTAGCGCGACAGCTGGACATACATACCCGTCTCATCGACGCCATTCACGATCTCTGCTTTGTCCTCTCGTCGGACAACACTATCCTCTATTGCAACAGGAAGGCTGCTGAGGTATTCGGTCATTCGGAAGCGCAGCTTCGCGGTCTGGATTTTTCCACGTTTATTCACGACGACGTGCGCGATCATTTCCGGAGGTCCCTCCAGGTTCTCTCGTTAAACCAGTCTACGGATATCGCAGTCAACCTCAATGCTTATGGTAAAGAGCTATTCGGAGAAGTTCGGGTTCACCGAACGAAGATTCAAGAAGGTGAGGTCTTTGTGCTCACGATCCGCGATGTGCCTACAGACGAAGAAAAACAGCTCGATCTTCTTCGGTTCTCAAGCGTCATTGAGCACACGATTAATCCCATCCAGATCACCGATGCAAACGGACGGATGGTTTATGTAAATCCTGCCTTCGAGCGGTCCACAGGCTACTCTCGAGATGAGTTGATTGGCAAAAACCCCAATATTCTGAGGAGCGGCAAGCACAGCAAGGAGTTCTGGAAAGAAGTGTGGAAGACGATCCTCTCAGGAGAATCCTGGATCGGTGAAATCGAAAACCGACGGAAAAATGGTGAACCGCTTCACACACAGCTGATTATTGCTCCGATCGCTGACTCCTCGGAAAAAGTCGTTGGCTTTTTGGGAGCCCATCGTGACATCACGAAGGAAAAATTCCTTCAACAGCAGCTCATCCGATCGCAGAAAATGGACAGTATCGGCACTCTCTCCGCGGGCATCGCCCACGAGGTCGGAAATCCGCTGGCATCCATTGCCTCGCTCGTCCAGGTGATTCAGCGCTCCACCACAGAAGACTTTGTGAGGGAAAAGCTCGACCTGTTCAAGAATCAGATCAATAGGATTTCGACGGTCATTCGACAGCTCGTCGACTTTTCCCGGCCATCCAACTATGAGCTTCGACCGACAAACGTGAATGCAGTTCTGCGGGAGGCCGTCACGATCGTCCAGTACGGCAAAAAAGCCACACACGTACGGTTTGACCTTCAACTTGACGACACGATTCCTCTCCTTAAGGTAGTCCCGGATCAGATCGTTCAGGTCTTCATCAACATTCTGATGAACGCCTATGACTCCCTTGAGGGAAAGCCAGGAGAAATTTCTGTTCGGACATACAGAAAAGATAGCGCTGTGTGCGTGACGATCCGGGATACAGGAAAAGGAATCCTGAAGCGTGACTTGGAGAAGATTTTTGATCCGTTCTTCACGACGAAGGATGTTGGTCAAGGGACGGGACTCGGCCTGTGGGTCAGTTACGGCATTATCAAGTCATTTGACGGGGACATCACAGTCCACAGCGAGGAGGGAAGAGGGAGTACGTTCACTGTGATCGTACCGATCGACAAGAGGGAATAAGACATGGCAGATCGCATCTTGGTCGTCGACGATGAGAAGATCATTCGCGAGTCGCTTTCGTTCATCCTTGAGAAGGAAGGATATGATGTCTCGGAGGCGGCCAACGGCGTGGAGGCACTGAAGCAGCTGAAACAGAAGCCTGTCGACATCGTGTTGACCGATCTCGAGATGCCCGAGATGAAAGGAATCGAGCTGCTGGAGCGAGTGACTCGACAGTTCCCGGAGACATTCGTTATCATCATCACGGCGTATGGCTCGCTCGAGACGGCGATCGCTGCACTGCGCAATGGGGCGTTTGACTACATCCTGAAACCCATCGAGTTCGACGACGTCCTCCATCGGATCCGACGATTGATTGAGCATCGTCGGCTCGCCCGGGAGAACACGCTGCTACGTCAAGAGCTTCATCAGCAGTACGACTTTGATGCGATCATCGGCAAGAGCGCCGCGATGCTGGATGTGTTCGACACGATCAAGAAAGTTTCTCAGACGGACAGGACGGTCCTTATCACCGGCAAGAGCGGCACGGGGAAAGAACTCGTGGCACGCGCGATCCACTTTAACGGCCGGCGCAAGCAGAATCGATTTGTCGCCGTGAACTGCGGTGCAATCGTGGAGACGCTGTTTGAGAGCGAACTCTTCGGTCATAAGAAGGGATCGTTTACAGGCGCGACGGCAGACAGGGATGGTCTGTTTAAAGCCGCGCACGAAGGAACTCTCTTTCTGGACGAGGTGAGTGAAATACCGAT
The DNA here is from genome assembly GCA_046758305.1 of Bacteroidota bacterium. Classification (GTDB taxonomy): domain Bacteria; phylum Bacteroidota; class Ignavibacteria; order UBA10030; family JAZGDE01; genus JAZGDE01. The sequence continues at coordinate 20,132 of JBHHZW010000001.1, forward strand.
CCATCTTCAGGTGAAGTTGTTGCGGGCGATCGAGCAGAAGGAGATCATTCCTGTTGGGATGACCGACCCGATTCAGGTGGACGTGCGCATCATCGCGTCAACGAACAAGAATCTGTATGGACTGATGGAAGAAAAAAAATTCCGAGACGATCTCTACTACCGGCTGAATGTGGTCGAGATTCACCTGCCCTCGCTCACGGAACGGCCGGAGGACATTCCGCCGCTCCTGCAACACTTTGTGCAACATTACCGGGCGCAGATGATAAAAAACGTAAGAGGTTTGACGAACGATGCGGTGAATGCCTTGATGAGGTACCAGTGGAAGGGTGAGGTCCGTGAGCTCCAAAATATCATCGAGCGGGCGATGATCTTTTGTGAGGAGGAGTACATTGGACTGGAGCATCTTCCCGAGCACGTGCGGTCGGCCGTGACCGACGGAGATGCGCTTCGATTCCATACCGGCTCGTTGCTCAAGGATGCTGTCAAAGATTTTGAGAAGCAATACATCAAACGGACGCTTGAGCAATGCCAGAACGACAAAGAGAAAACTGCCAAGCTGCTTGGTATCGGACTCTCCTCGCTCTATCGAAAGATGGACGAACTCGGCTTTTCGTAGCACCTCTGCTCCGTTGGTATTCTCACCTTCTGATTGAACACAGCTTTCTAATTCCCACCGTACGTTTGGATGGAACTGCGGCTCCTTTCGAACACGCATCGTTCATCAGACCTGTTCGATCGACTTGGATGAGACCCTCGGTGGCAGCCGTTCCGAACTGATTGATCCTCCTTACCTCCTCCGAGAAGCCGTTTCTGAAAGCGAGAACTTCCGTCGGGCAAGTTCTTGTTATTGAGAAATCCCTCGAGGAACATGACCTATCGGCAGCAATCTGCGGCCTTTTTGCTGGTCTTCCTTTGGCACTATATTTGACCAAAAAAGCAACGGTCCAAGCGTGCGCATCAAGTGTCTGGTACCATTCGAGGTCATCTTTACGGAGAAGGTATGAAACGCCAGAGTGTTACGATCGACGGCAACGAGGCGGCCGCCTACGTTGCACACAAGGTCAACGAAGTTATTGCGATCTACCCCATTACCCCGTCGTCCCCCATGGGCGAGCATGCTGACGCATGGTCAGCTGAGGGCCAGGAAAATATCTGGGGTACTGTCCCGACAGTAGTCGAGATGCAGAGTGAAGGAGGGGCAGCTGGGGCTGTCCATGGTGCACTACAAACGGGTGCTCTCGCAACGACGTTCACTGCGTCCCAGGGGCTTCTCTTGATGATTCCCAATATGTTCAAGATTGCCGGTGAGCTGAGCCCAACAGTATTCCACGTCTCCGCTCGCGCAGTGGCGACGCACGCGCTTTCGATCTTCGGGGACCACAGCGATGTGATGGCAGTTCGCAGCACCGGATTTGCTTTCCTTGCCTCCAATTCTGTTCAGGAAGTGATGGATTTCGCGCTCATCGCTCAGGCCGCAGCACTTGAATCGCGCATCCCGTTTGTCCATTTCTTCGATGGATTCCGTACATCTCATGAGGTGTCAAAAATCGAGCAGCTGACCATAGAGGACATGCGCGCAATGATCGACGAGGACCTCGTGATGGCGCATCGTGCGCGCGCACTCTCGCCAGATCATCCCGTGTTGCGCGGGTCCGCGCAGAATCCTGATGTATTCTTCCAGGCTAGGGAGACGGTCAACCCGTTCTATCTTGCGTGTCCCGGCATTGTCCAGAAGGTAATGGACAGGTTGGCCAGCCTTATCGGCCGGCAATACCATCTCTTCGATTACGTGGGTGCACCCGACGCTGAACGTGTTATCGTCTTGATGGGCTCCGGCGCTGAGACTGTCCACGAGACAGTGGAGTATCTTACTGCACGGGGAGAAAAAGTTGGCGCGCTGAAGGTTCGCTTATACCGTCCCTTCTCGGTGGAGCATTTTCTGAATGCCCTTCCATCTTCCGTCAAGACTGTTGCGGTTCTCGACCGGACAAAGGAGCCCGGCAGCGCTGGTGAGCCGCTCTATGTTGACGTCGTTGCCGCGATCTTCGAAGCACTTGCAGCAGGAAACGCGCGTTTCCCACACTTTCTAAGGGTAGTCGGTGGACGTTACGGTCTCTCGTCGAAGGAATTCACGCCGGCAATGGCAAAAGGGGTGTTGGAGGAAATGAAAAGGGAAAATCCGAAGAATCACTTCACTGTTGGCATTGTGGACGATGTTAGCCACAGCAGCATCGAATACGATCCTTCCTTCACGACTGAGATAGACGACATTTTCCGTGGGGTTTTCTACGGTCTCGGAGCGGACGGCACGGTAAGTGCGAACAAGAACTCGATTAAGATCATCGGAGAGGAAACCGATAATTTTGCTCAGGGATATTTCGTGTACGACTCCAAGAAGGCAGGATCCGTTACGATTTCGCACCTGCGATTTGGCCCGAGCTCCATCCGATCTGCGTATCTCATCAACGAAGCGAAATTCGTCGCGTGCCATCAGTTTGTCTTCCTTGAGCGCTATGATATGCTCAAGCATGCCGTCAAGGGGGCGACATTTCTCCTGAACAGTCCTTACGGGCCTGAGGGGGTCTGGGATAAACTGCCAAAGCGGGTCCAGGAGCAAATCATTGCGAAGAACCTGAAGTTTTACGTGATCGACGCGTCCAATGTCGCTAAATCGACCGGTATGGGAGCTCGGATCAACACGATCATGCAAACTTGTTTCTTTGCAATCTCGGGGATTCTTCCAAAGGACGAAGCCATTGCAAAGATCAAGGGCTCCATAAGAAAGACTTACGGAGCTAAGGGGGAAGAAATCGTCCGCAAGAACTATGAAGCGGTTGATCAGACCCTCGCCAACTTGTTCGAAGTCTGCGTGCCGTCACAGGTTACCAGTTCGTTCGACGTGTCGCCTTCAGTATCACCGAAAGCTCCCGAATTTGTGCAAGACGTGGCGGCGAAAATCATCGCTGGAAACGGTGACGCGATTCCTGTCAGCGCGCTGCCAGTCGATGGGACGTTCCCCACCGGCACAGCACAGTGGGAAAAGCGCAACATTGCACTCGAGATCCCGGTATGGGATCAGGAAATCTGCATCCAATGCAACAAGTGCGTCATCGTCTGTCCGCACGCCACAATTCGGGCGAAAGTCTATGACCCGAAATATCTCGCTGACGCTCCCCCAACCTTCAAAGTAGTGGATTACCGCGGGAGGGAGCATCCCAACATGAAGTACACGCTGCAGGTCGCACCGGAGGACTGCACCGGATGTGGGCTCTGTGTCGATTTCTGTCCGGTGAAGAACAAGAAGGAAACACGGCTCAAGGCGATCAACATGCAGCCGCAGGTCCCGCTGCGCGAACAGGAACGGGAGAATTACGAATTCTTCCTGAAGCTTCCTGACCTTGAACGTCGTCTCGTCGATGTTAACTCGGTGAAAGGATGTCAATTCTTTCAGCCGCTCTTTGAATACTCGGGTGCATGCTCGGGTTGTGGCGAGACGCCGTACGTCAAGCTGGTGAGTCAGCTTTTCGGCGACCGAGCGATCATCGGAAACGCAACCGGTTGCTCCTCCATCTACGGCGGCAACCTGCCGACTACCCCATGGACAACGGATGCCGAGGGGCGAGGTCCTACTTGGTCGAACTCGTTGTTTGAGGACAATGCCGAGTTTGGTCTGGGATTCCGAGTCACGATCGATAAGCAGAAAGAATTTGCTGAGGAACTGTTAAGGAGAATGTCTGCTGAGATCGGCGTTGACCTTGTCGCGCAACTGATCGAAGCGGATCAATCGGATGAAGCTGGCATTTATGAGCAGCGAGAGCGAGTAGGCGTCCTTAAGGCGAGGTTGGAATCGTTCACGTCGTCAGGGGCAAGACATCTCCTCAGCCTCGTCGACGCTCTTGTGAAGAAGAGCGTCTGGATCATTGGCGGCGACGGCTGGGCGTATGACATCGGCTATGGCGGCCTGGATCATGTTCTGTCGCTGGGACGCGACGTCAATCTCTTGGTTCTTGATACCGAAGTGTACTCGAATACCGGTGGGCAAATGTCGAAGGCGACACCTCGTGCCGCAGTGGCAAAATTTGCTGCTGCCGGGAAGCCGACCGCGAAGAAGGATCTGGCGATGATGGCGATGAGTTACGGAACCGCCTACGTCGCGAAAGTAGCAATGGGTGCGAACGATACGCAAACCGTCCGCGCGTTCCTCGAAGCCGAACGCTACAGAGGACCTTCGCTCATCATTGCTTACAGCCATTGCATTGAGCATGGTATCGACATGGCCCTCGGGATGAGGAACCAGAAATTGGCGGTCGAAGCTGGGTACTGGCCGCTGTTCCGCTACAACCCTGATCTCTTGAAGGAGAACAAGAATCCATTGATCCTCGATTCGAAGCCGCCGAAAATTCCGCTTGAACAGTACGCTTACACGGAGACACGGTACAAGATGCTCGCGAAGAGCAAGCCAGAGGAAGCCAAGCGACTCCTGAAACTGGCACAGGAAGATGTAACCTCCCGATGGCGTCTGTACGAACAAATGGCAGCATGGAAGTTTCACGGGGAAATGAAGGAAAATCACTAGGGAAGTCGTTAGCCAGAGCGATCTCCAGAGAGGTACTATCATGGACCTTTCAACGACCTACATGGGGATGCGATTGAAGAATCCTATTGTTCCCTCTGCATCTCCGCTCTCCGCTGAACTCGACAATATCCGCGCGATGGAGGATGCCGGTGCGGCGGCGGTGGTCCTCTTTTCACTGTTCGAGGAGCAAATCATCCATGAGGCGCTCGAGCTCGATCATTATCTCTCCCGCGGAACCGAAAGCTTCCCTGAAGCGCTGACGTACTATCCGGCGATCAGTGAATTTCGTCTGGGAACGGAGGAGTATCTCGAGCACATCCGAAAAACCAAAGAGGCTGTCGAGATTCCGGTCATTGGAAGCCTCAACGGCACCACGGTAGGCGGCTGGATGGAGTACGCACGCAAGATTCAGCAAGCAGGTGCAGACGCTTTGGAACTCAACATGTACTTTATCCCTACAGATCCCCAACTAACGAGTGCAGAAATCGAATCCGTCTATCTGGAAACCCTCAGGGTAGTCAAGAGTTCTGTCACCATTCCCGTCGCGATGAAGCTCAGTCCCTTCTTTACAAACATGGCGAACATGGCCAAGCGATTGGATGATGCCGGTGCAAATGCTCTCGTCCTCTTCAACCGATTCTATCAGCCCGACATCGATCTGGGAACCCTCGAAGTTGTCCCCGGTATTCGGCTCAGTACTTCACAATCGACTCGTATCCCGCTTCGCTGGCTGGCCATACTCTATGGCCGTCTGCGCGCAAATCTGGCTGCAACGACGGGAGTTCACTCAGGTGAGGACGTGCTGAAAATGCTCATGGCTGGCGCAGACGTCACCATGATGTGCGCGGCTCTTCTGAAGAACGGCATCCGCCACATCAGCCGAGTTCTGAGCGACATGGAGCAGTGGATGAGCGAACACGAGTATGTTTCCGTGGAACAAATGAAAGGGAGTATGAGCCACAAGTGTTGTGCAGATCCCTCCACCTTTGAGCGCGCAAACTACATGAAAGCTTTGCAGCGCTTCAGATCGACTGTGTAGCGTTGCGAGGAGCTTATTTTCCTATAAGGATTCACTCCCTATGGAGCTATTGGACCTAGTTTTCGGTTTGCGCGTGGGAGCAGAGATGTTTGCAGGTGAACCATGAAAGAAATGAAAAAGGATATGTTGGTATTAGATACCAAAACCTGAGTTCTTTAAGCGCATGGGATGAACCTGGGACGCCCACGTCATATGAACGGCTTACCGACTGGGATACGCACGTTCCACTAGAGATCGGTGAGTTTGTCGAAACCAAGTAGCTCACCTTCTTGAGATGATGTACCTTCCTGTATTTTTGAGGCGCAACAAAATCCCGAAGAGATTTCAACTCGCAGAACTTCTCCGTCTATATCTTTTTGGTGGGATCTCTTACCGGATTGCTGTATCTTATCACGTAGAGTAAATCCATACGATACATTCGTTGAAGGTAGGGCGGTAGCGCTCGTGTCATTTAAGGGCAACCAAGTTGAAAATCTACCGAGAGGTGAAATCTGATGGCGACGAAACACGCAGTGGTTCGACAGATCCAGGGTATCACTCTTGCCGCCAAAGCGGACTCTAACCATTGGGTCATCATGGACGGACTGGAAACGTTTGGCGGCAGTGGCGCCGGACCGCGTCCGAAAGAGCTGCTCCTCATGGCGCTCGGCGGGTGCACGGCAAGCGACGTGATTTCGATTTTGAAGAAAAAGCGCGCGCCGGTAGAGGGATTTGAGGTGCGGCTCACCGGCAGTACCCAGGAAGAGCATCCGCAAGTGTTCACAGATATTCACATCGAGTACCTCGTCTACGGCCATGAAATCAACCCGAAGGATGTGGAACGAGCGATAGAGCTATCGTCGACGAAATATTGTTCGGTGACAGCAATGCTCAGCCCGAGCGTGGGCATCACCCACTCTTACAAGGTGAAGCCGCCTTTAGCGCGCTCTGTGAAATAGAGACCATTAACGATAGAGTCGTGATGCTGTGGCTGGGTAGCAATTCTACCAACCTACGGCTCGTAGAACCGTAGGCCGACTGACCCACAGCTCTCCCATAAAAAGCGTTGGGAATGATCGGTCAGGATTTCAAAGAACGTTCTGATCGAAGATCTTGCAACTGAGCTGCCACAATCAGTTGGCAACCTGATGGAGAGAGGAATCCAATGGCTTATTCGTGGCGAGCCACGCTGCGAAACGGTCCCATGTGCGGCGAAGGAGAAAGGCTTCTTAGATGAGGGGATCGACCGGTTCGTGGCAGACCTGAATATCCTGAAGAAAGCTCCATAAGAGTTCAGTCTCTGAATATGCACACCCGGAAACCCGCAAGTACCCAGATAAGCCTGGATGCAACATTTTCATTTTGCCTGCTCCGGCTCCGACTTCATTAATTCCCTTGATCCCTATGGATTCTTAATTAGCTTCCACTGGCTATCATATATTGAGAATGTCTTGGTGCTACCGACTGTTCACTGTAAGAGCGTCGTTCTGCTAATTATTCGCCCCGTGAAGGAGACCTGTTCGCCCCGCTCACTTTCGCTGAACGTTTTGAACTCCGGCGGACTAGCAACGCGAAGTTCGGGTTTCCCTGATTAGATGCAGGAAAAACAAAAAGGTTCGGCCAGGGGAATTCGATGAGTTCATACGGTATCGTGGCTTCGCTTCTGAGAAGACGTGATGCGATAATCCTCACCGGACATCATAGGTTTCGCTTTTCCGTTTTTTTTCATAGATTAAAAAGATGACGCGAATTGCCTGAAGCCTATCTGGATGCAAGCAGTCGCAGCATAGAGGGAGGTTGAAATTTCCAACGGGTGCGGTTCGGCCGCCACCGAAAAGAATTTAGGTAAGGAGATTCCAGTGGAAATGCGAGATAGTTATCAAACGAAAACATCGCTTACCGTAGATGCGCGCTCCTATACAATCTTTTCGCTCAAACGATTGGAAAAGAGCGGTGTTGGCCCCTTCGTTCGGCTTCCGATCTCGCTGAAAATCCTGCTCGAGAACCTGTTGCGGCAGGAAGACGGCAGGATCGTACGGCGAGAGGACATTGAGGCGCTCGTCCACTGGAATCCGACTGCTCCACCCCGCAAAGAAATCGCCTTTATGCCTGCGCGGGTCCTACTGCAGGACTTTACTGGCGTGCCTGCTGCGGTTGATCTCGCCGTCATGCGGGACGCGATCACTCGTATGGGAGGTGATCCGAAGTTGATCAATTCTCTTCAGCCGGTTGATCTTGTGATTGACCATTCGGTTCAAGTCGACCAGTTTGGAACTCCGAGAGCATTTCTCTTCAACGCGGACCGAGAGTTTGAAAGAAACAATGAACGATACGCATTTCTTCGGTGGGTGCAGCAAGCGTTTCAGAATTTTCGAGTTGTTCCGCCTAACACCGGTATCTGTCATCAAGTTAATCTGGAATACCTTGCCAAGGTTGTGTTTACGGCGGAGGTTGATGGACAGCTCGTTGCCTACCCGGATACACTCATCGGGACCGACTCTCACACGACGATGATCAACGGGCTCGGTGTTCTCGGTTGGGGTGTCGGTGGCATTGAGGCGGAAGCCGCGATGCTGGGGCAACCGATCTCCATGCTCATCCCACAGGTCGTAGGATTTCGATTGTTTGGAAAGTTGCAGCCCAGCGCTACCGCCACGGATGTTGTGTTGACGGTGACACAAATTCTTCGCAAGAAGGGAGTTGTTGGAAAGTTTGTCGAGTTCTTTGGTCCCGGTTTATCATCGTTAAGTTTGGCCGACCGAGCGACGATTGGCAATATGTCACCAGAGTACGGAGCGACAATTGGGTATTTCCCGGTGGACCAGGAGACCTTGAACTATCTCCGCTTCACCGGTAGAAGTGAAGAGCTGAGTGCGCTCGTGGAAGCGTATTGCAGAGAGCAAGGACTGTTTCATACGAGTGAAAGTCTCGAACCGGTGTTTTCCGACACGGCTGAGCTTGATTTGGCCGCTGTTGAGCCAAGCCTTGCCGGTCCAAAGCGACCGCAAGATCGCGTCCTGCTTTCGCAAGCGAAGCGCTCCTTCCGCCGCTCGCTGGTTGACATGCTCGTAAGCGGGGGCGCAGCAATCAACAGAACAGAGGTAGATAAATGGATAGGGGAAGGTGGTAATTCCGAGGTCTCCGAAAAGGAGCCAAGCGTACCTCCGGACCTTGCCAACGTCTTGCCAACAGTGACGGTAAGAAAAAATCGCACTGAGTTCCAGCTGGGACACGGTTCAGTGGTGATCTCGGCCATCACGAGCTGCACGAACACATCCAACCCTTCGGTCATGGTTGCCGCGGGACTGTTGGCAAAAAAAGCTGTTGATCGTGGGCTCAAATCCAAGCCGTGGGTGAAAACTAGTCTCGCGCCCGGCTCAAAAGTTGTCACCGATTATTTGCAAGAGGCACAGTTGGTCACCTCTCTGGAGGAACTCGGCTTCCACCTTGTGAGCTACGGATGCACCACGTGTATCGGCAACAGCGGTCCTCTTCCGGAGCCGATTGGCAAAGCCGTTCAAGAGAATGACCTTATCGTGGCCGCCGTGCTTTCAGGAAACCGCAATTTCGAGGGCCGGATCAATTCTCTCGTGCGAGCGAACTATCTCGCCTCCCCCCCTCTGGTGGTCGCATACGCACTTGTTGGAACGATGGATATCGACATTCAACGCGAGCCGCTTGGACTGGACAAACAGGGGAAGCCGGTGTATCTCAACGACATTTGGCCGACGCCCCAGGAAATTGATGAAACGATTCGAATGTGTGTAAAGTCAGAAATGTTCCGGAAACAGTATTCCAAAGTTTTTCAAGGGGATGAGCGGTGGAACACCATGCCAATTCCCGCTGGCGATCGCTTTCTGTGGGACGAACGCTCCACGTACATCAAGGCGCCTCCGTATTTCGAAACCATGCCCTTGAAACCAGAGACTCCTCAAGACATCCGGGGCGCCAGGGTTGTTGTCCTTCTCGGCGATTCGATCACCACTGATCACATCTCCCCCGCTGGATCGATTGCGGTCAAGAGTCCAGCAGGACAGTACCTCATTGCCCATGGCGTTGAGCCAAAAGATTTCAACTCCTACGGCTCTCGGCGTGGCAACCACGAGGTCATGATGCGCGGCACCTTTGCCAATATCCGCCTTCGGAATCTTCTAGCTCCGGGAACTGAGGGCGGATGGACCATTCATCCATTTTCCCAACAACCCATTCCGATCTACGATGCGGCCATGAAATACAAAGAGGAGAGTACACCTCTTCTCGTCATTGCTGGCAAGGAGTATGGGTCAGGCTCTTCGCGTGATTGGGCAGCGAAAGGAACTCGACTGCTCGGTGTTCGCGCAGCGATCGCTGAAAGCTTCGAGCGGATCCACCGGAGCAACCTTATCGGAATGGGGGTTCTTCCGCTACAATTCGAGGAAGGACAAGGCCGCCAAACACTCTCCCTCAGCGGTTTTGAAACTTATGATATCGAAGGAATTGCCGAAGGGCTTCAGCCCGGGAAGAAGCTGAAGGTAACGGCGAGAGGTCAGGATGGTGCCGTGAAGACGTTCACCGTGATTGCTCGCATTGACACACCAAACGAACTGGATTACTACCGGCACGACGGTATCTTGCAGTACGTGCTTCGCTCGCTTTTGAAGAGCTGAACCGATCAGAGGCGTCTTGCAAATTCCAAATCACAAGCACCAAATCACGAATAAATTCCAAGCTCTAAATCCCAAACGGTTTCGTACTTCATTGATGATTGGAACTTGAAATTTGTTTGGAGCTTGTAATTTGAGAATTGGGGTTTCTAACAGTGGATAAGTTGGACGCGACGGTCCTCTTCATTGGGCAAAGGCCGAGCATGAGGTACTCAGGTTTGATGATTCAATTGGCTTTCCAGTCCAGGGTAGTCGATGAGAAGAGAGTCAGAGGATCGTCCGCGAGGATCAACGCTGTGCCCACGATACTGTCGCAGGCTCAGTTTTTTTCTTGTCGGCGGTTCCTGCCAGGAATTCCCAATCTTGGCAATTCTTCCCGTAAGTATTCCCAAACATGGTAGCCTGACACTCGGCGGAGGGTGATCCATCGGCCCGTAATCGTGTTTTTCTACGTTTGCTTTTCTGGCACATGGATTGCGTTTCATGGTTCACGGTGCCGCATTTTGCGCGATTCATGCGGCTGAGGTTCAACGCTCATCACACCGATCACACCTCCGGGAGGTTAAAATGAATCTAAAAACTGAACCCTTCCATTTCGAGACCCTTGCTGTGCGCGGCGGCGCAATGAACGGTGATCACGCGGTGGCGCCCACGATTGTCCAGACATCGACCTTTTTCTTTGCATCGGTCGAAGAGGCTGCAGAGACGTTCGCAGGGAAACGGGACGGTTTTCTGTACACCCGACTTGGGAATCCCACGGTAGCAGCTTTTGAACGTCAGATGGCGCTGCTTGAACAGGGTGAAGCCGCCCTCGCCTTCGGTTCTGGGATGGCAGCGATTGTGGCAGGGGTACTGGCCTATGTGCGGAAGGGACAGAGCCTAGTATCTTCAAAGACACTGTACGGTGGAACTCATTCGCTTTTCGTCGAGACACTTCCACATTTTGGCGTCGATGTTCGCTTTGTCGAAGGGCATGATCCGAAATCCTTCGCGAAGGCAATCGATGATAACACCGGCCTGGTGTTCATAGAGACTCCGGGCAACCCAACACTGTGCACCATTGACATCCAGGCCGTAGCTGAGGAACTCAAACGTTGGGCTGTCCCGCTGATGGTGGATAATACGTTCGCGACGCCGTACTTTCAGAGGCCGCTTTCGCTTGGCGCTCGGGCGGTCGTCCACAGCGCGACGAAGTATATCGGTGGGCATGCAGACGCGGTGGGCGGTGTGATCATTGGCTCATCGGATGCCATAGCAGCGACGCGGAAGTTTCTCAGAGATCTTGGAGGCGCGTTGAGTCCGTTCAACGCGTGGCTGTTTCTCCGAGGGCTAAAGACGTTGCCACTTCGAATGGAACGTCATGCAATGAACGCTGGCAGGATCGCATCGTTCCTTGTCAAACAGCCGAACGTTCGCTTCGTGTATTATCCGGGTCTTGAGGAGTTCCCCGGACACCTTATCGCGAAGAAACAGATGACCGGATTCGGCGGCATGATGGCGTTTGAACTTGATGGAGGAAAAGAGGCAGGCGTTCGCCTTCTGAACAGTCTCAAACTGATTCATATCGCAGTGAGCCTAGGAGATGCGGATTCGCTGATCGAACATCCGGCATCGATGACGCACCATTCGTACACCTCGGAAGAGCTCCAACGAAGCAACATTCCTGAAGGCCTGATACGGTTGTCGGTGGGACTAGAACATCCAGAAGACCTGATTTCGGACCTCCGCCAGGCGCTTGCGCAGGTGTAGCGAAAGAAGCGTGTAATGTGTTTGGCGACAGTGGTTAATGCCCATTGAGGTACTATGGAACAGAGTGGGGCTGAAGCGATCGTTGTTTCTCTCGTCGGTCATGACCCGATTGTGCTAGGGGTGCTGGGCGGTCTCGTCATAACGCTTCTGAATACAATTGGAGCTCTCCTCATTCTCGTGTGGCGGAAGCCTACACAGAAGTTTCTCGACGCAGCGCTCGGCTTCGCTGCGGGCGTCATGCTCGCGGCTAGCTTCACCAGCCTCATCCTACCTGGGATTGAGTACGGTGGGATCTGGCCTGTTCTCATCGGTGTAGCGGTCGGGGCGTTGGTCCTTGATGGTGCGGATCATTTCATTCCCCATATGCACGCTATCATGGGACGCGAGGGGCGTATCACTAAGCGCCTGAAGGCTGTCTGGCTTTTCATTATCGCGATTACCTTGCACAACATGCCGGAAGGGCTGGCTGTCGGAGTTGGATTCGGTGCTGAGGATATTCCGAACGCGCTGAAGCTCATGCTGGCGATCGGAATTCAGAACATCCCGGAAGGATTGGCCGTTGCAGTGGCGGCGCTCAGCGTGGGCTTGGGAGCACACTTCTATGCCAGCTTCGTGGGTGTTCGAGCTGGACTTGTGGAGATACCGATGGCGCTCCTCGGTGCTTGGGCCGTCCAGGTGGCACAGCCGATCCTCCCTTACGCGATGGGATTCGCGGCCGGTGCGATGCTCTACGTTATCAGCGATGAGATCGTCCCTGAAACCCATCGAAAAGGCCATGAGCGCCTGGCCACCTTCGGTACTGTGCTTGGCGTTATCGTCATGCTCTACCTCGATATCTCGCTGGGCTGACGCGATCGATGTGCGGAACCTTGCCAGTACTTTCTTAAGAGGGTCTCATGATCGGCAGGCTCCTTTGGGGAACCTGTTATCAGGGGCGAGGACTGGTTTGGTCCGGGGAGGTGAATCTAAGTCCACTGATGACGCATCAATTCCCTCTGGAGCGTTTCGAAGAGGCGTTCCCCTCGATGGAAGTCCGGAGAGAGCGGCAAAGTGGTCTTGCGTCCATGACAGACCTACTCCCCTGACGGATGCGATAGGAACAGCGGACGATGCAAGGCAGTGAATGTCATTTGAACGATTCCACGGAATGGTGACGAGACCGACAGGAGGTTCACCGATGAAAGAGTGGATGAAATCGATAATAGGAAGATTGAGTCAGACCACGCCAGAGCTTTCGTTTGAAGTTCGGTTTTGGGATGGAGAGACGCACCGCTATGGGTCCGGGACACCGAGCTTCAATCTCACCTGCAAGACTAAGAATGCCGCAAAGCATGTCTTCACAAGGGGCCCGCTGGGCTTTGGCGAAGAATACTTGAAGGGGAATGTCTCCGTTGACGGCAGTTTTCAACAACTTCTGAGGTTGGGTCTTGACCCTTCTTTTCAGAATTCGAAATTGCCAATCCTCAGTCGATTGCAGGCCCTCTGGCGCAAGGCTCGATCTCTTAATACGCCAAAGCAGGCTGCGGGGAACATTGCCCATCACTATGATCGCGGAAATGAATTTTTTGCTCTCTGGCTCGATGAGACCATGACATACTCGTGTGCCTATTTTAGGAGCGGGTCCGACACGCTCGGACAAGCACAGCAGCAGAAGTATGAACATGTGTGTCGCAAGCTTCTTCTGAAGCGAGGGGACACGCTCCTTGACATCGGCTGTGGATGGGGCGGGATGCTTTTCTACGCGGCTAAGAATTACGGTAACAAAGGCGTTGGCTGTACGCTTTCCAGGCAACAGTATGAATATGCAGTAGAGAAGATCAAACGAGAAGGTTTAGGAGGCACGGTAAGCGTACTATTGGCAGATTACCGGAGCCTGAGCGGTCAATTCGACAAGCTTGCCTCCATCGGCATGTTCGAACATGTGGGCAAGAGGTACATTCCGACATTCATGAAGAAGGTCAAGTCACTACTTAAGCCGGGTGGGATTGGACTGCTCCACACCATCGGCAAAGAACGAGAAACACCCGGTAACCCGTGGACGCTGACGTACATTTTCCCAGGCGGGTACATCCCGACCCTTCATGAGATTCTCCACGGGATGGGGGAAGCGGGATTGCAGTCAGTCGACATGGAGAACTTGCGTTTGCACTATGCGAAGACGCTGGACGAATGGTCCAGGCGATTTGAAATGAACGTCGAAAGAATACAATCTCTGTTCGACGAGAGCTTTGTGAGAATGTGGCGAATGTTTCTGAACGGTAGCGCCGTCGGATTCCGATACGGTGACAGCCGATTGTATCAGATAACGTTCACCAACGGAATAAACAACGATCTTCCAATAACTCGAGATCATATTTATTTTCACGACAGTATGGGGATTCTATGAAAATCCTGATTGCAGCGGATGGGAACACGCTCGACAGCCGTATTTCGAAGCGATTTGGGAAAGGCGCTTGGTATCTAATCGTTGATCTCGAGACAATGAGAGTGAACGCGTTCGAAAACGTGGAGCCTCGGGATCACCACGAGATCGTCCCGAAGGCCGCTGAGTAGGGTGTGACTACCATCGTCACAAGCAACATCGGGCCG
>JBHHZW010000002.1:0-34489 GCA_046758305.1 Bacteroidota bacterium
ATCCTGAGCGTTGGCCTCTGAGCCGACACCAGAACGGGATCGTCGAAACGAAATGGGTCCTTGGTATCCTAAGGACCCATTTTTTTGCTTATCGAATCAATCGCAGTTCTCCCTCCCGGAGAAGTCCGAACTGACACCCGATACTTTCCACCTGGAGCAGTTTGTCCTGTTCCCCAACGTTCGATGAAGTCGCTCCTGCGTCGCGTTCGAACCTCGCGCGGCGGGAGTTGACCTTCCATCCAAGTGCATTTACCTGGAGATTCGAGGGGGTAAGAATCATACCCAGCAGTGCCGAACAGCTCGTGTTGAACTTGTGTGTTTTTTCCTTGAATCCGAGAACTTTATATCGTATCTTAAGGTACCGCAGTTCATCTGCCCCGTAGGCTCTGTTTGTCTTTGACAATCTCTAGGTCATATCCCAATTGATCGGAAGGAGGTAGGAGATGTCGTGCTCTGCGTTTCAACGAGGATCTCGCTTCGCCCTCGTCGTCGGGCTTGCCGTCAGCATATCAACGTTCGCCTCTGCGCAATCTGCAGACAAGTTCTTCCCCTATCCTGTTCAGAAAGAGATGCTGCCGAACGGACTCGATGTCATCATCATCGAGATGCCGGAGTTTAAGGACGTGTTGAGCTACAACATGCTGGTGCTCGCCGGCGCCCGGAATGAGGTAGAGCGCGGAAAAACTGGACTCGCGCATCTGTTCGAACACATCCTGTTCCGTCACAAGTATCAGGGCGAGGTGAACGGTTACCGCGAGGCGATCAATAAACTCGGCGCATTCAACAATGCCTGGACGTGGTTCGACGTTACCTTCTACCATCCACTTACTTTCACCTTCAATCTGGAATCGAAAACGATCCCGAGTGCGACCGGGATGCAACCCCTGCCCGGAATTCTCGACCTGGAATCGGACCGTTTCGTCTCGCTCGCCTTCGATGAGAAAATCTTCAAGACTGAAACTGGCGCCGTCCTAGGCGAATACCGCCGCATTGCGACGAACCCGGGACTGAAGATGGGCGAAAAAATGCTTGAGCTCGCCTTCCCTGCTCACTCCTACGGTCACACCACGATCGGCTACTACCAGGACATTCTTGACATGCCGAACCACTATGATGCAGCAGTGAAATTCTACCAAACCTATTACCGACCGAACAATTGTGTGTTGATCATCGCGGGAGACGTGAACAGCAAAGAATTGTTCCCAAGGATCCGACAGTACTATGGCAGCTGGCAAAGTCGCCCGGTACCCGATGTCACGATCGAAGACCCACCCCAGGCGGAGGAACGGCGCGGACACGT
The DNA here is from genome assembly GCA_046758305.1 of Bacteroidota bacterium. Classification (GTDB taxonomy): domain Bacteria; phylum Bacteroidota; class Ignavibacteria; order UBA10030; family JAZGDE01; genus JAZGDE01. The sequence goes on from JBHHZW010000002.1 coordinate 1,301, forward strand.
CTCCTGGGAATCCGATGTCCCACCCCGAGTATCCGTTGCATACAAACTGCCCAGTTACCGGACAGGCAACATGCAGACAGCAGTTGGCCAGCTACTTCCCGAGCTTCTCGTGTCTGAGTCTGCTCCGCTCTTCAGGAAACTTCGCTACGACAAGAAGACCGCCAGCGAGTTCTACTTTGATGGCGGTAAGGCGACGTACGAAGGGTTTGACCCACGCCTCGTGGTGGCAACCGCCCGGCTCTACAAAGAACAATATGCCGAGCGAGGCGAAGAATACCTGGAAGAAGTGATCAACGATATGGTGGATGGGTTCGATGAGCTGAAAGCCTTTTCTTCAATGCCCGATGCAGATCAAATCCTCGAGACCGTGAAGAGTAAGTACAAGTACGATTTCCTCGCGTCACTGAACAGTTCAGGCAACGTCGCTCAAACATTCGCCTGGTACTACCGATTCGAGCGCGATCCGAACGTGTTTGACAAACTGGTCGCGTCGGTTGAGAAACTTCAGCCGACTGACATTGATACGTTCGCACGGAGATTCTTTGTGTCGGACAACCGCATCATCGTGACAATGTCACATGATGCACAAGAGTAACGACTCAACCAGTTGAGTAGTCAAACGCCGAATTCCGAACTCTCTCCCGATGACGAACTCATCGGGATGGATTCCCAACAGGAGCATACTAATGAAACCAGTTACTCGAATCCTTCTCGTTTCGCTCGTCTGTGCCCTTACAGCTTTTTACTCCAGCCTGAGCACTGCGCAGGTATCGAGAGTCAAAACCATAGCACTCGATACGCCTGCTGAACTCGTGCAGATCAACATCATGGTGAAAGGCGGGTCGGCTCTTGACCCAGTCGGTCTTGAAGGACTTTCCTACCTCACGGCACGGTTAATGCTTGAAGGGAGCTACGGTGACCCGAAGGCTCCGGTGACAAAAGAGCAGCTGGCGGAAATCGTCCGACCGTGGGGATCTGCCGCCAAACCGTCTGTCCGCATAGAAATGGAGACCGCAACATTCTCGATGAGCGTCCCGCGCGACATTTTTTCTCAATACATCGAAAATGTCTTCCAGCCGCTGTTCACTCAGCCTCTGTTCGCGCAGGATGAATTGGACAGAGTGCGTCAGGAGATTGTCGAGGACATTGGGTCTACGCTCCGGCTGGAAAACACAGAGCTGCTGGGACTCTATGCCCTCGATAACTTCATCCACGAAGGGACCTCGTACGGACATGTGGCGTTAGGAACGGTGCAGGGTTTAAAAGCGGTGAAGCGGAAGGACGTACTTGTGTTCTACAACACCTACTACGTTCCAGAGAACCTCGTCGTCGCCTTGAGCACGAAGGACGACCGCGTTCTTGCGTTGGTCCAACAGGCTCTGGAAAACCTCGGGAACAACACCAAGGCGAGCATGCTCACGAAGCAAATCCCTGACCCCCCCTGGCCAATCAATGGGAAATATTTGACCATCGTGATACAGCCGGGCACTATCGCCTCGGGCATCCATGCGGGATTTCCAATACGCCTAACGCGATCGGATCCTGACTACTGGGCGCTTTACGTTGCGAACGTGTTCTTCGGAACACACCGCGACGCCTTCGGTAAGCTGTATGGTGACATCCGGCAGGCACGCGGCTACAATTACGGAGATTATTCGTACATTGAGTGGTTTGATTTCAGACCGTGGTATCTGTTTCCCCCACCCAACACGCCGCGACGATACCAGTACTTCAGCCTCTGGGTTCGACCCGTCGCTCATCAGTACGTCCACCACATTCTTAAGGCAATAACCTGGGAATTGGAAAACTTCATCCGTGCAGGAATGACGCCGGAAGAATGTCGATTGGCAAAAAACAAAGCGAAGGTTCTCTACCTGAATCTCGCAGAAACCGGGTCACGATTGCTCGCGTACAAACTCGATGATGAATTCTACGGCATGTCTACGCACGGATATCTCAATCAGTACGTGCAGGCAATCGACCGACTGACGCCAGATGAGATAAACTCAGCGATCAGGAAGTATCTTCAGGTCGAGAATATGAAGTACGTCATCGTCACGAACGAGGAGTGGGCAGACCGTTTGAAGGAGGACATCGCTAAGAACCGGAATGCGCGCGGAAAGGATTTCAATGAGTACAATATCGATTTCACGACTGCGAACGGCGACACCCTATGGCAGTTCCCGAAGAGCAAAATCGAGGTGGTTAAGATGGACAAAGTGTGGGAAGCTTACTGGCTTGACATACCGGCGGAAAACATTCAGGTGGCACGTTCGAGTCAGCTGTTTGAGAATCGAAACTTCATCGCCAAATAGCTGGTCTTTGTTTGGGTTCCCTGTGTACTTTCCTCCTACATCGTGGGGGGTACCGAAGGCGGGCAAGTGTGGTTCATTGTTCTCCCTGTCGTGTCGACCGAGTGCCGCGGTCCTAGATCCCGCTTATTGTAGACGTGATTAAGGACAGAGAATACAGAGAGCACGAAGGGCAGTGATGGCTTACTTCAAAATATCCTCTAGTGCACCCTCCAATCTTGGAAACCGAAACTGATAGCCTAGCTGGATCATTTTTTCAGGCAGCACACGCTGACCGCTGAGCAACAGCGATTGTGCCATCTCACCGAGAACAACCTTCAAGAAGAACGCCGGCACCGGAGCCCAGCAGGGTCGGCGCAGCACACGCGCCAGCGTCTTGCTGAATTCGCGGTTTGTGAGCGGCTCTGGTGCCGTACCGTTGACGGCTCCCACCACTTCCGGGTGAGTCAGTGCGTACATTATGATCCCTGCCTCATCGTCACGGTGAATCCAGGACATCCATTGCCTCCCAGATCCGATTGGTCCGCCGACAAAGAGTTTGAATGGAATAAGCATTCGCTGGAGGGCTCCTCCATCTTCTCCCAGGACTATCCCCGTCCGGACCCGCACAACACGCACCCCGTATTCCTCCGCTTGCCTTGCCTCTAACTCCCATTTCTGGCCCGTCGTGCTGAGGAAATCTGAGCCCGGCGGGTGATCCTCAGACACAACCACATCGCCCGTGTTGCCATAGTAGCCAACTGCCGACTGATTGACGAGCACGCTTGGTTTCTGTGTGCATTGGGCAATGGCATTCACGAGCGCGCGCGTTGCCTCCACACGGCTCGAGAGAATGCGTTCCTTTTGCCTCGGTGTCCACCGTCGTGCCGCAATCGATTCCCCCGACAAGTTTACGACTGCATCCAAGCCCTCCACACTCGAGCGCAATCCTGTTAAACTCTTCGCGTCCCACTCCACTACAGCTGACTTTTGACCGAGGACCTGTCTCGCCTTCGATTCGCTCCGCGATAGTACCGTGACGGCATGGCCTTGGTCAATCAATGCGTTGTAGAGCCGCTTGCCGATGAAACCCGTTCCGCCTGCGAGGAGGATTTTCATATGACATGCTTTCTTGTAATGGAACAAATAGTGGTCTCTGTGTTCCCCGCCTGCCCATCCGCCAGATATCGCGTGGGGCGTAGGCCTGTGGTTTGTTTTTCTTGCATGTTAGACCGAGGTGGATACCGAGCAGTTGAAATTCATACGGAAAGAGAAACACTTCATACGAATAAACTGAATTCCTCGATCTTTTTCCACTGACCTATGATTGCACCATTCTCCCGCCCAGGCTGCCGAATGATGCCAGTGCGAGCACGTAGGAAAGGCCTGCGACCACCAGAACGCCTACAAAGCCCTGGTTGATGGCGATGAAGGTCGCGAGAATCACACTCGCGACAGAGGCACAGCCGTTGATTCCCCAGGCCCATGGTACCAGCGCAGGGTTCGCTCTAGAAAGCCTTTCGAGTCCCAGCGGAAACAACAAGCCCATGAGATACGCAGGCGGTGAAAGCAGCAGGATGGCAGTAGTGAACCGAAGGAGAATCGGCAGTTTTGAAAAGAACTTCAGAATGACCGGTGAACCGAAGAGATACAGAGTTGTAAAACCCACGACACTGATCACTGCAATCGTCAGAATTGCTGGAAACCGTGATGCAAGTCGGTGAGAAAAATAACTCCCGAGGCCTGAGAACACTAACATCCCTGCAACAACCACCGCAACAGCATAGATTGGATGACCCACGAGAAGGATGAATTTTTGTATCATGACCACTTCGACGAACATGTACCCTACTCCGATCCCTCCGAAGTAGAACAGCGTGGGCCCGATCCTTTTGTTGACGGTCCCGCTACCTCGCAGGAAAAACAGCGGAACGAGGATAAGTAAGAGGCTAAGAATAACCAGCTGGACCAGCGTGGCAACGAGAATCACATATCCCCACTCAAAAAAAGGCAGCCCTGATGTACCGTAGATCTCTCTCAAGTACGGAAGACTTTTCCATTTGAAAAAGTGTGAGAAGTAGGGACGATTGTCTCCTGCCGGAGCGATGAAGAACTGATAGTCACGAAGGAAGTCTTCTCTCGTCTCCGACAGGAGAAGATCTGAAGCATTCTCCAAGATCGACTCTTCGAGCTGATGGAAGCGGTTGACCTCCTCAGGCCGAATTCCCGGGACGTACACCAGGTCGAAAAAATTATCTTCGCAGAATCCACGAATTGCCTCGATCTCCTCCTCGTTGAACGGCGATCGTTTCGCCAACAACGTTACGGTGCCCCAGCTTCGAATCACCGCGACCTGCTGTTCCAAACGATGACTCCGCAGTTCTCGCAAAGCTTCGTGGATCGTTGCAAGAATCTTCAGTGAACTTCGCGGCGGATAGTTCATCCAGGTGGTTATGCTGAGGATGCCGTCTTCCCGGAGATGATCGATCATCTCGCGGAACGAATCGACCGTGAAGAGATAGTTTTCAAAGAGGGCCTGCATTCCAGCTGCAGAAGCGGTGAAACCCTCGAGGATCGGAAGGACAATGAGGTCGAAACGATGCTGCGAACCTGCAAGAAACGTGCGCGCTTCTTCGACCCGGAGAAGAACGTTCTTTCTCTCGTAGAGGAAATCTGTCCGATCGGGAGCGACAGCCCTGAGCAACTCGACAAGCTGACTGTTCATCTCCACGGCGGTAACGGAGCGAGCACTATGGCCCAACGCAAGATAGACGTCGCTTCCCGTGCCGGCCCCGAGAACGAGCACCTGCGGTTCAGTTTTTAATCTGTAAGGTAGTGCAGAGGTCGTCCGCTCGAGAAACTGAGCCGCGGAAGTGTCCCGGTGGTCGATGATTGTTCCAACCCATTCCCCGTCCGCAAACACCCCGAGCTGACTTGGTATGCGGCCGCCGTAGGAGAGACTCAACCCGGGAGCGTAACGGAGGGCGGGACTTTCAAGCGCCGTCACAATGCCGAGCGGGCCACGCCGTTCTCCGACAATTTTCGCCTGTGGAAGTAGCAGCGCTTTCGACAGGCTCTTGTATTGCGACATGACGGGAGTTACAGGATGCCACCAGTCTAATAAGAAAATGAGTCCAAGAAGAGCGATAGAGGCGGTGAGTGCACGCCGCGGCTGGTCCAGGAGAAACACAGCCAGCGCAAAAACACAAAACGCTGCGGTAATTAGCGGCACAGTTAACGGATGGACGACGTACGCCAACGGAATCGCTCCAACAGCCCCCAGCCCGGATCCAAGGAGGTTGGCAAAATAGAGCTTTCCGATCTGTTCCGGTCGCTTCATAAACGTGAGTCCAATGACAAACGCGCCAAACAGAAAGGGGAGGAACAGAACAACATAAAAGTAAAGCAGATTCCAGACTTCAGAAAATTTCCAGACGATCCGATAAGGATCAAAACAGACGATGCCCAGAAGTGTCATCGAGAGTATCATGAAGAGCGAGCACAGGATGAGCGCAAAAGCGACCGCCATCTCAAATCGACGGATGAAGTGCGACCGGAACAGGAAGAGGAGCGTACCGCTTGCCCCAAAGCCGAGCAACGCAACGCTGATGATCATGTACGCGAAGTGATACCACTGCAGGTAGGAGAGGACTCTCATGAGAGAGACCTCGAACGCAAGGAGTGCAAAGGAAAGAATACCGAGGGTCCAGGCTGGTCGGTCCATCACTGTCTGCGCTGAAGAGGGACGAATCGTACCGGCAGCAGGCTGCGAGAGGTTATTTTGCCGTTCTGCTTCTCGACCAGCATCAGTGTTTGAACAAGGAATGGATGTCCGACAGGAATGACCATTCTACCGCCGTCTTTCAGCTGCTCGATGAGTGGCGGAGGAATGTGTTCGGCTGCTGCCGTGACGACAATCGCGTCGTACGGCGCATGCTCTGTCCAGCCGTAATAACCGTCCGCGATCTTCACCGAGACATTTTCGAAGCCCAAACTTTGCAGTCGCATTTTGGCTGCCTCGCCAAGCGGCTCGATGATTTCAATCGTGAACACGGAATCGACGATCTCAGCAAGGATGGCCGCTTGGTATCCGGATCCCGTGCCGACCTCCAAAGCTTTGCTCCGATCTGAAACTTCAACAAGCTCAGTCATGTACGCGACGATGTACGGCTGGGAGATCGTCTGCCCGTATCCGATCGGAACGGGATGATCTTCGTATGCCTCATCGATCGAAGAGCGCGGCACAAATTGGTGGCGCGCCACCTCCCGCATCGCGTTGAGCACGTGCTCATCTTTGACCCCACGCAATCGGATCTGTCGCTCGACCATCTGATGGCGCAGACGATCGAATTCTGACGCCTGTTGGGATGAAAAGGAATGAACAAACGCAGCAACAGCGGGATCGTAGACAGGACTGCTGTGATCTTGGACAACGACGACCGCAAGGATGAAAATGAATATCCAGAGGGGAATAAAAGGTTTCATGATTTTCTGAAAATCGAGTTGAGGCTGTAGTAACCGACCCGTCCCGACGACCTACGGTCTCGTACAGAATTCGGGATCCCCTGCTTGTCCGCCAATCTCTTTGGCGGAATCGGTGGATACTAACCACGCGAGTCAGTCCGAAGGACCCCTTCGGGGGCGACCCGCTTCTACGCAGGATTGGCTGTTTTCACAGGGGAATTAAATAATTATCCGATGTCAAAGACCCCGGCGCCTCGGATCTTGCTGTCTTTCAAAAGCCTCAGGGCTCGATTTGCTTCCTTGAGGGGGAACGTCTCCACCTCTGTGCAAACCGGAATTTCGGCCGCAACTTTGAGGAAATCCATCGCGTCCTGCCGCGTGCTGTTCGCAACGCTGCGGATGGTCCTCTCCTCATAGAGGAGTTTGTACTCAAGTTCGGGAACCGGCGTCATATAAATACCAGCCAGGGCGAGAGTCCCACCTTTTCGGAGTGCCTGGAGCGCATGGTGCACGAGATGGCCCGCCGGTGCAAACATCACAGCGCTGTTGACCGGATGCGGCGGGCGATCCTCGGCCCGACCCGTCCACGCTGCCCCAAGCTCCTCTGCGAGCTTCCGGTGCTCGTCGCTTCTCGTGAACACGTAGACTTCGCAGCCCCAATGCCGCGCAACCTGAATGGCCAGGTGTGCCGACGCCCCAAAGCCAAACAATCCCAGCCGGTCCCCGGGTCGAATCTCGCACAGTCGGAGCGCTCGGAATCCGATAATGCCAGCACACAGCAACGGTGCCGCTTCGAAATCGGAAAACTTCTCGGGAATGGCATACACGAACGACTCTGGCGCGACAGCATACTGGGCGAATCCGCCATCAACATGGTATCCGGTGAAACGAGCGTTCTCGCAGAGATTCTCCAGTCCGCGCGTGCAGTATCCACACTTGCCGCATGTCCAGTGAAGCCAGGGCACCCCAACACGATCGTCAGTCTGAAATCTTGAAGCTTCCGGACCGATTTTCGCCACCTCACCGACAATTTGATGGCCGGGAATGACGGGAGATTTTTGCGGAGGGAGTTCACCCTCGACGATGTGGAGGTCCGTGTGGCAGATTCCGCAAGCCTTGATCTTGATCAAAATGTCGCTGTCGCCGGGGATCGGATCTTCAACCTCTCGGTAGCGCAGTGGTTCATTCTCGATTGGCCCACGACCGTCAAGCCACACTGCTTTCATGCATGCCACCTGCTTTCGATCTTGTCATATTGAGCAAATGAACCGTGATCTCTTCGCTAAAGTAGCAGATTGCACGCCGAATAGCAAGGAAGGTGCCAGTGCTGACTTCTAGAAAATCCAGTCTCTCGAGGAGAGAGACCGTGCTTTCAAGGGTTGGACCTATGCTGGCGAACGGGACTTCTCATATGCATCTGGACGGTTTCTTCTCGTCACCTTAACCGCGAACCGCAAACAACATCCGCTAGGTCTGACATCCCACGCCTGCGGCCATCATTTCGGGCCTTTCGCCCTTATTTTACCAGGCCTCAAGAGCCCTGGGATCCGCCCCGACGCACAAGAAAAACCTTAAATAAAAACACTTGACAAAACATTTCCGATTATGTATATTATTCAGTAGATTCTGATTAATCAGAAAAGGGCAAATATCCCGAATAACATCTCTCCCGGAGGTTACGAACATGGCCAAGAAAGGTACAGATCGACGTCGTCCTGTTAGGGCGGCAAGGGGACTTGGTTGCTGTAAAGTAGAATCAGTAATCACCGTCGATGATCGGGGACAGATGGTGCTTCCCAAAGAGATAAGAGAGACCGCAAAAATCCGCCCTGGTGATAAGCTAGCTGTGATCGGTTGGGAGAAGGATGGTAAGGTATGCTGTATTTCTCTCATTAAGGTTGAAGACCTTACAGAAATGGTAAAAGATATGCTCGGGCCAGTGATGAAAGGTATCCTTTGAAACAATGAGGAGGTTGAAATGAAGGAACAAGAGATCAAAAAAGCCGTAAGAGAAGGCTATGCAAGAATAGCGGAAACGGGCAACTCTTGCTGTGCTCCTAAGAGCTCCTGCTGTGAGAGCTCGGACCTTGGAGAGGATATTACCAGGAGGATCGGATATACGGATGAGGAGCTGAAATCTGTTCCCGAGGGGGCAAACCTCGGACTCGGTTGTGGAAATCCTACCGCTCTGGCATCGTTACGAGAAGGGGAAACTGTTCTCGACCTCGGGGCAGGGGGCGGTTTCGATTGTTTCCTCGCCTCCAACAAGGTCGGAAAGAAGGGAAAAGTCATCGGTGTGGATATGACGGTGGAGATGGTCGCGAAAGCCAGAGAAAACGCACGAAAGGGCAGTTACGAAAATGTAGAATTTCGGTTGGGAGAGATTGAAAACATACCGCTCGCCGATCATTCCGTTGATGTGGTCATCTCGAACTGCGTCATCAACCTTTCCCCTGACAAGACAAGAGTCTTCCAAGAAGCATTCAGGGTTCTTAAACCTCAAGGAAAGCTGATGGTATCTGACATTGTCCTGATGAAAGAGCTTCCCAATTTCATACGAGACTCCCTCGACGCATATGTTGGGTGCATCTCAGGGGCAATGCTAAAGGACCACTATGTCGGAGCGATAAGAAAAGCGGGCTTCCATGAGATCAAAATACTCGATGAGAAACCATTTCCAGCTGGGTCAAGCGTCAACGATCCAACTCTCCAGAGGATCCTCGAGAGCCTGAACATACCGACGGAGGAGGTGGAAAGGAACCTTCGATCCGTTGTTAGCATAACGGTCACCGCAGAAAAAGGAAGAGGGTAACCTGAAGAATTCCATAAGACTCACTGCAGACGGTTTTTTCTCCGATTCAACAGCTTCTCCAAACTAATAATTTACATTAAATAAGCTGAACATGTTGTGCTGTTCTACACAGAAAGTCAATCTATTTTATCACTGTGTCGTGCTTCGTATATCGTTGAGGCAACGATCTAATGAAATGCGTAATTTAAGAGTACTTCAAACGCTCACCCATCTGGAAAGAAAGATCCATTGCATCAAAATGAAAAAAGGATCACTCTGACGTCTCTCGAACAACCGGATGTCGATCACGATTCCATTTCCTCCTACCTCCCATGACGCTCAGGCTGTGAAACCTCTTCCCAACTGTGGGGTTGAAGAGCTCTCCGTATCTATTTTGGGGTTAGTCTAGTTTGGTCAGTGCCATCCGCATTCATGACAAAAATGCCCCCGACACCTTCTCTTGTAGAAACAAACGTGATCTTGTTCCCGTCAGGGGACCAAACCGGCGTGGAATCAGGACCTGGATCGTCGGTTAAGCGGGTCAAGTTCGAACCGTCCGCGTCTATGGCATAAATGTCAGCATTGCGTTTCCTCTTTAATCTGAAAACGATCTTAGTGCCATCGGGTGACCAGCCAGGGGTGTCCGCGTTATCAATTAAGTGAGTTACGTCGGACCCGTCAGTATCCATAAGATAGAGGTGGAATTTGCGCCATTTACCCCTCGCAAAAGCAATGTGTTTCCCATCTGGTGACCAGGATGGAAATACATCATTCGTCGTTTGGTCAGTTAAATGTACGAGATTCGAGCCATCCGCATTCACGATGCGCAGATCGTGATTGTACCTGCCTGCCCCAGGCTTCCATTGGAAAATAATCTTCTTGCCATCAGGAGACCAAGCAGGGCCATAATCTACTTCGGAATTGTTGGTTAAATTGATCCGATTGGAGCCATCGGCGTCCATGACGTAGATTTCGAAGTCACCATCCGCCTCAGACATGAAAACGATCTTCGAACCATCAGGTGACCAAGAGCCTTGCTGAGCCTTATCCTCTAACCGAGTAGTCTCGGAACCGTCAGCGTTCATGATGTAGAGATCGAGGACACCATCACCGTCCAGACTTGACGCGAACATAATCCGAGAGCCATCAGACGACCAAGCAGGATTCCAGTAGTTAATGGGAGATTGGCTCTGTTGTGCAAAAGCTGATTGTGCTGCGACGAAGAGAAGCGAACACCCCAGCAACGGTATTTTGACCACGTTGTTTCTTTTCATTATTTATTACCTCCCGTTTCGTTCTATGCTCTCCATTTGGGAACAAAATCTATACGATGTCATCATCAAACTCAAGAAGAATCGTATTGACAGGCTTACTACGCGCTGACGATGAGCGAGAAGGATAATGATTCTTGACTGTCAAAGCGCGCAGTTGTATATTATTACGTTAGCCCACGTTCAGTTGCATCGATTGGCCACTTCAGGCTGCGATTCCTTTTCTTTAGCGTTCGTTCACACTCACTTGACTGTCTCACACATCGGAGGCTCATAATGTTTCATCACCCGACCGGTCCGAAGACCACGCGTTTTGCACTGTGCGCGATCACTATCGCTACCCTGATATCGACGGAGAGTTTTGCGCAGAATGCTTCGAAGTCCATCAGCGAGGGAACCATGCAAAATGTCACGAGCGAACTCATCAGCCGCTTTGGAACGTCTCAAGCAAGCCGAATCGAGAAAGGAGTCCGACAGGTTACACGACTGTGGCGCCCTGAAGACGGCAGCGAGGAAAACTTCATACAGTTCTGCCGCGACAATTTCGTTGCAGACCCTGACCTGCTCCAGAAAACGTTCGACCGATTACAAGAGAACCTGATACTCGTCTATGGATACATGCTGGAATTAAAGCGCGACATCGACAGACCCCTTGACCTCGACCTCGGACCCATTCTCCCCATCGATTATCTGTTCGGAGAGTTCTCACCATCAGCTCACCTGAGCGAGGATCTTTTCAAATCGAAGATCGCGTTCATCGTCCTCCTGAACTTCCCGCTCTACACCCTCGAAGAGCGCCTTACCCTCGCTCCGTCGTGGACTCGTCAGGAGTGGGCGGAAACAAGACTGGCGCAAATTTTCTCCACCCGCGTTCCGGCGTCGGTGAAGCAAAAAGTAACGCAGGCATACACCAAAGCGGACAATTATATCAACTCGTACAACATCTTCATGCACAATGTGCTCACGGAGAACGGCGAGCGGTTGTTCCCTGAAGGATTGAAACTCATCAGTCACTGGGGGTTGCGGGATGAGCTCAAGGCTCAGTACGCTAACAAGGACGGACTCCCACGCCAGGAGATGATTCAACTCATCATGGAGAGAATCATCACTCAACAAATCCCCTCAGTCGTCATTAATAACCCGGACGTGGATTGGAATCCAAGTTCGAACATCGTCACGTTGAGGTCAGGAAGCACGCGTACGAGCGAACGCGAGCCTGACCGCCGCTACACGATGTGGCAGAATACCTTCAAGGCGGAACGCGAGATCGACGCTTACGATCTGGACGCGCCAACAAAAATCGACCGACGATTCCAGCGCGATCGTGAGATTCCGGAAGCAAAAGTCGAGCAGCTACTGGGGTCAGTTCTCGGCTCCCCGGTCGTCAAACAAGTTGCCGCAATCATCAAAAAGCGCCTCGGCAGGGAACTCCGACCGTTTGACATCTGGTACAACGGATTCAAGCCTCGTGGAGCGTACACGGAACAGGAACTCGACCGCATCGTGGCCTCGCGCTATACGACCATCCCCTCGTTTCAAGCGGACATAGCCAACATTTTGAAGAAACTCGGCTTTTCAGGGGAAAAGAGCCAATTTCTCGCAGCAAAAATTGCCGTAGACCCTGCCCGCGGGGCTGGACACGCTTATCGACCAGGAAGACTCGTCGACAAAGCGCACCTCCGAACGCGGATCCCGCAAAGCGGGATGAACTACAAAGGGTACAACATCGCCATCCATGAGCTCGGTCACAACGTGGAGCAGGTGATCTCCTTCAACATGATCGATTACACTCTCCTGCGCGGTGTCCCGAACACAGCGTTCACGGAGGGCTTCGCGTTCGTTTTCCAATCGCGCGACCTTGAAATTCTGGGGGTCGGAAAAGAAGAGCAACACGCAGAGCACCTCAAAGCACTCGACGTACTATGGTCCACCTACGAAATCGGCGGCGTTGCCCTCGTCGACATGAAGGCATGGCGCTGGCTGTATGAACACCCCGACGCAACTCCTGCAGAGATGCGTGAGGCAGTTATCGCGATTGCAAAGGATGTCTGGAACGACTATTTCGCCCCCGTCCTCGGAGTCCGCGACGTTCTCCTCCTCGCCGTCTACTCGCACATGGTGGATGGAGGAATGTACACTCCGGATTATCCCCTTGGCCATATCATCGCATTCCAGATCGAAGAGCATATGAAGAAATACAGCCTGGCGGAAGAAATGGAAAGGATGTGCATGATTGGATCCATCACACCAGACCTGTGGATGGAGCAGGCTGTGGGCTCTTCTATTTCAACGAAGCCGCTGCTGGAAGCAGCAGAGAGAGCAGTTGCTGTGCTGAAAGGCAAGTAACGCAGTGCCAGAGCAAAGACTGATCCATCGGCGTCTCCCCATTGGGCTCGCACCCACGGGGCGGGGCCGAGCCCGATGTGCGAGCACAATCAATTTAGCGTCTTGCGTTAACGGATAAATGAACCGATTCAGTGATCGGTTCTGGTGTAGCTTGAAACTATTACCTGCTACGTCTATATTATTTATATAGGTTTTTTTTCGCCTTGCCTCCAGGATAGCTTTCGCTGAGTAGGAGGAACGACCATGCCGGACTATGACTTCAAATGCGCCGACTGCGGGCATGTCTTCGAGCTGCACCTCTCCGTTGCTGAACATGATAAGATGCAGGGGGTTCAGTGCCCCAAGTGCAACTCCAAGAACGTCAAACCCGTCATGTCCGTCGGCGGGGTCATTACCAGCAAGAAAAGTTGACCGTTACGCCCAACAGCGAGCCCGCCCTTTCCAAGATGCTGGAGATCAACGCGGCTCAAGTGCGTAGCTCAAGGGACAGAACTACAAAGCTCATTCAGTATTGGACAAGCTTGAAGCGGCGCTCAGCAGCGCAGCTGAGACCGGACAATGGAACCCTCGTTTCCGAACGCAGCGTCTCTGTGCAAGTTCATACCCCACCTCGTCGGTTTCATCCGACTGAGGATCACCTCACCCGCAGGTATTGGTTTTGTGCGTGAGCTCGAACCGTTCACGATGCTCTGGCTCTTACCGTCCCTTCTTGTTCTCCATGCCAGTGTAATCCGCACGAACGCACAACTCGTAGACGCGGACAAGCTGCCCCGCAACCTGCGGCAGTTTGTCCAAGCAGACTATAGCCTCACCTACGCGCGTGAAGATACTGTGCAGGTAGACGAGGCCACTGCTACCATCGATTTCCTGCTTCGTGGAATAAATGACCGAACCGTTCGGGGGCGCCTGCGCATCCCACGGGTGGGCAGTCCACCGTATCCGCTCGCCTATCTTACGGTCGGTTTGGAGACCGGCAAGAACGTCGTCGGCATGATCGAAGGTTACGACAGTGTCATCGTGGCGGCGATTGATTATCCATTTGATCCATTGCTCGATTTCTCCGGTCTGGGCGGGTTTCTCAAGCTGTTCAGGGCCCGCAAAAGCGCGGCGGAGAGCATCTATTCAAGCCTGTTGTGCCTGCAGTGGTTGCTTGAGAAACCGATTGTCGACACGCGGAACGTGTCGATGATCGCGGTCAGCTTCGGCGTCTTCACGGCCGTCCCCGTCGCAGTCATCGAGCAGCGATTTTCCCGATTGGTCGTTATCGAAGCAGGTGGTAACCTCGGGCGGATCATCAAAACAAACGCGAAAAAATCTGGCACCTTCGTGCCCTCCTGGTTTGCCGGATGGCTGGGCGGACTCGTGCTGAGCCGCTACGATCCGATTAATTACATTGACGACTTCGCCCCAAGACCCGTGCTCATCGTCGGCAGCGCCGCCGATGAATTTTTTCCCAAGGAATCGATCGAATCTCTCTACGACGCAGCAAGGAAGCCAAAGGAAATCATCTGGCACGAACGGGCCCACGTCATGCCATACCAGCAGGACCGCATCCGCGAACTCACACGCCTCGTCGCCCAAAAACTGTACGGAAACACACCGACTGGTTCACATGAATAATCTATCGCCTCGAGAGCTCGAGCGGTTGATCTTCACCGTGTTTGCTCCAACAGAGGCCGACCGTACACTCTTGATCCTTGTCGATGTTCCGAACGCCGCCGCTCCGGACAACGCCGCCTGGAGAGACCGACGGATGATAGCACACGAGTGGCACCGCGCTCTCACGAGCGTTCGGTACCAACTTGGATTCCAGAACCTCAAAACTCTCTACTACGAGAACGTCGAAAGTAACAACGCAGACCTGCCAGAACTTTGCTATGAGTACGATGCGTCTTGCGAGGAACTGCATGCCGAAAAACTCGCAACATCCGGCAGGTCGTGCCCCCTCAACGCTGTGCTCGCGCAAACTGATATTGTCATCGCTCCAACCGAGTTCTCCGCTACAGCGCCGCTTAAACTCCTCGCGAGGCAGTATGGGTTTCGCGCTGCGACCTTGCCCGGTTTTTCCCGGGAGATGATCTCAGCTCTGGGTTTGGACTACGTCAAGATCCACGAGCGCGTGATGTTCTTCAAACAGAGACTGGACGATGCCGTCGGCATCAAGGTGGTCTTGAGTGATGGAAGCAGGGAGTATGCATCGTCCTTTGACCTTCGTTTCCGCACGGCGCATGCAAGCAGTGGACTCATCCGTGAGCGCGGCACGGCAGGAAATCTTCCGTCCGGAGAAGCCTACATTGTCCCAAACGAAGGGGAAAAGGAACAAAGCCAAAGCGAGGGGCTGCTGCCTGTTCAGTTCGGAGAGGAAGTCGTTGTGTTCAAGATCGAGCAGAATCGTGCGATCGACGTTCTCAGCAAGGGGTCACAATCAGAAAACCAGCTTCGGATGCTTCAAGAGGAGCCTGCCTACGGCAACATTGCTGAAGTCGGAATCGGCGTGCTTGGTGCGTTCGGGGTAACTGCAGTCGGGAATACGTTGCTGGACGAGAAACTCGGGCTGCACATCGCCTTCGGTCGCAGCGATCATTTCAGTGGAATTACCGGCCCGAGCACTTTCAAGAATCCGAAGCGAGTTGTGCACATTGATTGGGTGTATGTTCCGTCAGTTCAGCCGAAGATTCAAGTGCGGGAGGTAAGGCTTATCTATAGTGGGAAGGCAGACGAGGTGACCATGAAGAACGGGAAGTTTCTGGTCTGATGTTGAATTATCAGCCGCCAGATTCAATCTAATGATTGGCTCCATCAAACGCCGATCTAGCCGCACCGGAGGAATTCAGGCTCGGTCGCTACGAAAACTTTCCTTCGATCGCCGCACGCACAAATCCCTGAGACTTTCTCAGTCGCTTTTCTGCCTCTGCCGCTGACACACCAGCCCGGATCATCACCAGAGCTTTTTTCACATGGCCGCCTGCCCCCTGCAGGACGCGCGCGGCCTCTTCATACGATACGCCTGTTATCATCATCACGACAGCTTTTGCACGCTCCTCGAGTTTGCGGCTGTTCATCTGCAGGTCGATCATCATGTTCTCGTACACCTTGCCGAGCTTAATCATCGCCGTCGTCGTGATCATATTGAGAACCAGCTTCTGTGCCGTCCCCGACTTCATCCGCGTCGATCCCATGATCACCTCAGGTCCGACCTCCGGGCATATAGCCACATCCACGAAATCGTAATTGAACTCCGATCGAGGGTTCGTCGTGATGAAGATCGTTCTCGCCCCGAGCCCCTTCGCACGCCTCACAGCTGCCACAACGTACGGCGTCCTCCGACTGGCCGCAACTCCACAGACTACATCCTTCGAGGTCACGTTTCGACCTTCAAGATCTCGCACACCGGAACCTTCATCATCCTCAGCTCCCTCCTGTGCCTGGAACACCGCCCTCTCCCCTCCGGCAATAATCCCCTGGATCATCTCCAGATCGGTCCCGAAGGTCGGAGGACACTCAGCCGCATCCACAATTGCCAGTCGACCGCTTGTTCCGACGCCGACGTACAGCAGCCTTCCACCATTCTGAAAACTTTCCACCACCAGGTCGACCCCTTTTGCGATGTAAGGAATTTCCGATTCAACAGCCATCGCCACCTTCGTGTCCTCGCTATTGATGATGGTCAGGATCTCCCGGACCGATTGCGCATCGATGTCCATAGACGCTGGATTACGCTGCTCGGTCGCAAGCTTCTTCAATTCCTCGAAAAGCTCTGATCGTTCTTTCATACTGTGACTCAGCTCAGCGGCACAATGACCAGCTGCTTGTCGTTCGCTTCCATTGTTTCACTTCCTTCAAACACGATTGGGACCACCGTGATCGATCGCACCGACTTCATCTTGCGTATGACCTGGAATTCTCGTTCGAGCTCACCGCCTTTCCATGCAATCAGCGAACCTACCGGCACGCGAAAGCGATGGCCGGTACTCAGCTGTGGTCCTCGACTGGCGGACTCACCATACTTCCTCAGAAACGGCGCACTCCATTTCACTAGATCCTTGAGTCGTCCCACTGCCCGGCATAGCACGTAATCATACGATGAATGAAACTGGTTTTTCTTCCCCAGATCTTCTGCGCGGCCGCAAACGACCTGCACTTCACTCAACGAGAGCTTCAGGACGATATTGCCCAGAGCAACGGTTTTCTTCTTGATGGAGTCAAGGCAAGTTAACTGAAGACTCTCAAGTACGATCTTGATCGGAATGCCTGGCAGTCCACCACCCGCACCGAGGTCAAGCACGCTGGCGGTGGGCGAAAGGTCGAGCTTGAACAGCGCCGCAAGTGAGTGGAGGATGTGTCGCTCCCAGATGTTTGGTTCATCTCTCCGTGAAATCAGATTGATTCTCTTATTCCAGTCGAGAAGAAGTTCTACGTATTTCCGGATGAATGTAAGCTTGTCATCTGAGATCATCAATCCGTTCTTCTGGCAAACAGTTCGGAACCAGACCAACTTATCCATTGCTGCTGATGATCTAAACTGCTGTTTTCATTGAACTTAATTGGTATTTTTTCACGTGAAACATCTCATCCTTTCAGATACACCATCACGATGGAGACATCGGCAGGCGTAACGCCGCTGATGCGGGAAGCCTGGCCGATCGATCGTGGGCGGACGCGATTGAGCTTTTCTCTTCCTTCGGTGGAGAGCGACTTCACCCGATTGAAATCAAAATTCTCCGGAATGTCGATCGACTCGTACCTTTCGAAGCGCTCGATTTGCTCCACCTGCCGTGTAATGTAGCCATCGTACTTCAACTCGATTTCGAGCTGCCTCAAGACATCGCCGCAATCAAGGCACTTCGCCACAAAGGGCTCTGAGCGCAGGGATTCCTGCCTCAGGAGTTCTTCAACTGTCACGTCCGGACGCTTGATCAAATTGGCCAATTTTTCGTTTTCCGTCAGCGGGGTGGATCCCACCGACTCCAGATAGACGTTCACGTCGTCGGGACGGATCGAGAAAGACTCTGCAAATCTTATACCTTCCTCCACCAACTGTTCTTTCTCTTTGAGTGCTGAATAGACATCATCCGGGATGAGTCCAAACGCCTTTCCGTACTTCATCAAGCGCCGGTCGGCGTTATCCTGCCGCAGGAGGAGCCTGTATTCAGCCCTCGAGGTGAACATACGATAGGGCTCATCCGTGCTCTTGTTGACGAGGTCGTCGATTAGGACACCGATATAGGCCTGAGACCGCTTGAGGACAAAGGGCGGTTCACCTTTTACCCTTAGAGCGGCGTTAATACCTGCGACTATGCCTTGACCTGCTGCCTCTTCATATCCGGAGGTACCATTGATCTGGCCGGCAAAGAAGAGGCCTTCCAAGAGCTTCGTCTCCAGAGTCAGTTCGACCTGATGGGGTGGGAAAAAGTCATACTCCACCGCGTATCCTGGTCTCAGCATTTTGACGTTTTCTAAGCCAGGAATCGTCTTCAGACCCTCAAACTGGATGTCTTCCGGAAGGCTCGTCGAGAACCCGTTGACATAGACCACGTTTGTAGTGTATCCCTCCGGTTCGAGGAATATCTGGTGGCGCTCCTTGTCCGCAAAACGCACGATCTTGTCCTCAATGGACGGGCAGTACCGCGGACCGCGACCTTTAATAAGGCCGGTGAACATAGGGGACCGGTCAAATCCTTTTCGGAGGATATCGTGGGTCACGCCGTTCGTGTGTGTCAGGTACATCGAGATCTGCCTTTGGCCGATCTCGGTAGACTGGTGGGAAAATGGCTCGGGCGGGTCATCCGAGTGCTGCTCTTCGACCTTGGTGAGGTCAATGCTATCGATATTAACCCTTGGCGGGGTTCCAGTCTTCAGTCTACCGCTCACAAAGCCGAACTTCTCGAGACATTCGGTCAGGCCACCGGAGGCCGGCTCTCCGTATCTTCCGCCGGCACTACTTTTCAATCCCGTGTGCATCAGTGCACGCAGGAAGGTCCCCGCGCAAATAATGAGCGCTTTACATCGGACAAATGCGCCTTTCGAGGTTTTCACCCCGGTTAGCTTTCGCCGCCCTGGGACACCGTCAGATTCGCCGTAGATTTCAACAACAGCATCTTCCAGTATCGTAAGGCCTTCCTGTGATTCGACACGCATTCTTGCCTGATCGGCGTACCACTGACGGTCATTCTGACACCGTGGTGACCATACTGCCGGACCCTTCGATTTATTCAGCATTCGGAAGTGGATGCCAGTGGCATCGGCGATTTTCCCCATTTCTCCGCCCAGTGCGTCGACCTCGCGAACCAGGTGCCCTTTCGCGGTCCCTCCGATGGCCGGATTGCACGACATTCTCCCTATGGCCTTCTTGTCCATCGTCATCAGGAGGGTGCTGCAGCCCATTCGCGCCGTCGCCAGACAGGCTTCAATGCCAGCATGCCCACCACCGAGTACGACTACATCATAGTATGCATGGTTATTTGATTCCATACACGTCGAAAGCGAGTTTCACGTGAAACCTCGGTGTTATGTAAACTTACTTACTTCCCGATGCAGAATTTTGAAAAGATCGAGTTCAAAATGTCCTCTGTAGTCACTGTCCCTACGATTTCACCGAGAAAATCGAGAGCAGACCGTAGGTCTACTGCAACAAACTCCCCACTCTGTCCCTCTTCGATCGATCGAAGGGCCAGCCTGAGATGATCTCTAGCTTTCTCGAGCGCTTGCTTATGCCGGCTGTTCGTGACCGTGACGGTCCCCTCAGAGCTGTCGGTTCTGCCGACAAGAGCTAGATTGACGAACTCCCGGCGAACATCGTCGAGACCCATTCCTCTGAGAGCTGAGATTTTCACTCGTGGATATCGGCTGAGGAACTGCAATGCCCCGTCGGACTGGCCGTTCGAGACCAGATCCATTTTGTTTTGAACAACCAAGCAACCTGTTTGTTTGCTGTCGATCTTGCCCAGAATTCGCTCAATGAGTACACGGTCAGGTTCGCCGACAGGCTGTGAGGCATCGAATACCAACACGAGAATGTCGCAGCTCAAGATCTGATTTTCTGACCGCCTTACCCCTTCCTGTTCAACGATATCGACCGTTTCCCGAAGGCCGGCGGTATCGACAACCCGAAACAAAACTCCCTCAATATTGAGGCTTTCCTCGATCACATCACGGGTCGTCCCTGGTATCTCCGTCACGATAGCGCGGTTCTCGTCGAGCAGTGCGTTCAGAAGGCTTGATTTTCCTACGTTTGTGTTACCGGAGAGCACCACTTTGATGCCCTCGCGGCACAGCTTCCCAAATGAGTAGGAGCGAACCAAGAGGTCGATCTGCGCAATAACGGAGGACAGCCTCCGCGCGAGCTTCGGCTTATCCATGAACTCGATGTCCTCCTCGACGAAATCCAGCTCTAACTCCAACAGTCCGCACATTTCGATCAGTTCGCTCCGGACCACGTTGATTCTTTCTGATAACTTTCCCTCAAGCTGGTGCAGGGATGATCGATGCGCCAAGTCGGTGCGCGCCCGAATGAGATCTGCAACCGCCTCTGCTTGGGACAGGTCAATGCGACCGTTCAAGAATGCACGCTTGGTGAACTCCCCCGGTTCAGCAAGCCGCCCGCCATTTGCAATAACAGCATCCAAGACCGTCCGCGTAATCCATGGCCCACCGTGACAGCTTAGCTCCACCACGTCCTCTGCCGTGTAGGAATGCGGTCCTCGAAACACCACCGCGACCACCTCGTCCACCACCTCGCCCGACTGGTCGATGATATACCCGAAATGCGCTGTGTGCGTCCGCGCCTCGGAAAGTCGCACCTTACCCCGAAATCCGCGATCGGCGACCTCGAGCGCACGCTTGCCGCTCAGACGAATCACCGAAATCCCGCCTTCGCCGATCGGCGTCGCGATCGCAGCAATGACATCATCCTGTGATTTCATCGCACCCATCCTCCCGATTGAACAAACAACACAAAAAAATCTATCAAAAAAACGCGCGAAAATCAAACCTCCGCGCACACCTGACGTATACGTATTCGATCACGGCAAGAGGACATCCCGCCCTGAATCCTAGACCCCGGGGAGTAAACTCTTCTCAAATTAGCACTTGACAAAAAACATCGTATGTATTATATTTAACCATATGGTTAACTATTCTTCAGGCTCTCTCAACGCAACGTTCTCAGCTCTTGCCGACCCAACGCGCCGCGCAATCCTGGCACGACTCGCACGCGGCGAGACCTCAGTGACGAAACTGGCGAAACCGTTCGATGTGTCCCTCCCCGCCATCTCCAAACACCTGCATGTATTGGAAAACGCAGGACTGATTCGCCGCCAGAAAAAAGGCCGCGTCCACCGCTGCCGGTTCGTAGGAGAACCGATGAAAGACGCTGCAATTTGGATTGAACGCTATCGACGTTTCTGGGAAGGTCAATTCGAGGCTCTTGCTGAGTATCTAGACAAATCCAACGAAAAGGAGAAACCCTGATGACCAAGGCGAATGCTAAAATAGAAACCAGTCTCCAGCTCAAGCGGACCTTCGCAGCGCCGCGGGAGAGACTATTCCGTGCATGGACAGAGCCCGCAGCATTGAAAAAATGGTTCGCTCCGACAGACGAGTATTCTATGCCCATCGCCCAGGTGGACTTGAGGATCGGGGGAAATTATCGTTTCGGCATGAAGCCACCTAACACGGATGTTCCCCACGTTGCGTTCGGCACGTTCCGTGAAATCCGAGTCCCGGAGAAGCTCGTATTCACATGGTCTTGGGAAAATCCGGACTCGAACATCGGAGAAACGCTTGTCACCGTTGAATTCCGCGATTTGGGAGGTTCCACCGAGATCATTCTTACACATGATCTCTTCCCTGACGAAAAATCACGTGATGACCACAACAAAGGTTGGACTGGATGCCTCGGCCGGCTCGCCAAGTTGGTGTCAACTTAAGCAATCTGGCGCACTAGAAACTCAAATTCAACTACATCACAGGAGGAAACTAAACTATGAAGCGACATAGAATATTTCTCTGCTTCGTCGTGCTCACCTTGTTGCACGTACGTCCCGCTCTTGCTCAGAGCAAGGCCGAACCGGGATTCGACAAGTTGAAAGCTCTCGCTGGTGAATGGCAGGGCAAGAATCCCGATGGAACACCGCTTCGACTAACCTACCAGTTATTCTCAGGCGGATCGGCTTTGGTCGAAACCATGGAGCCCGGAGGAGATCATCCAAGCATGATCACCGTCTATCATCTTGACGGCGACAACTTGATGATGACACATTACTGTTCGGCCCAGAACCAACCCCGAATGCGTGCGAAGCCCGTGGCCAGCAAGGTCAACAAAATTGAGTTTTCCTTCGTGGATGCCACAAACCTCGCGAATCCGTCTGACGGATGCATGCACAAACTCGTCGTCACCTTCGTCGACGACGATCATATTACACAAGAGTGGACCTTTCTTGAAGACGACAAGGAATCGCCTTGGAAGTTCGAATTCGAGCGCAACAAGTAACGAGAAATCGCTGCACCTACGGGGTAGGCCGTGTGATGCGGACCGCTCACGTGCACCAGTTGTAGCGCCATCGCCGCCACACGGAGACACCTCTGGCGCTACTGTAAAATTTCCTAGAAGTCGCCAGAAAGAAAATCGAACCTAATCCGTAATAGAAGGAAACCATGGGCAAGCCTGTCATCCATTGGGAGATCGGAGGGAACGATACTAAGATGCTGCAGGACTTCTACTCCAAACTGTTTGACTGGAAGGTCGATTCCAACAACCCGATGAACTACGGACTAGCGAACACCGGCGGCGAGGGTGGAATCAATGGCGGAATAGGACCAACCGGTGAGGATAAGAAACCATACGTAACCTTCTACGTCCAGGTCGATGATTTGCAGGGGTACCTCAATAGGGCGGAAAAGCTCGGTGGCAAGGTCGTAGTACCGCCGACAGAGATTCCGAACATCGTGACGTTCGCGCTGTTCACTGATCCCGAGGGCAACCGAATCGGTCTCGTCAAAGGGTAGAGGTAGCATGATTCAACCAGTGTTCTGTTGGCATGGCAAAACCTGACATTCGACTGTCTTTGGCCTGTGTTTTACCTCACGAACTTTTCCTTCGTAACTTCAAGAACAGATTGATACCAACGTCCATGAAGAAAGGAGCCTAAATATGAAAACTCTATCATGTCGCGATGTTGGCTCTTTTGATTGCGACTTTGTTGCAAAAGGACAAACGGCCGAGGAAGTGAAAAAGGCCGCGTTTGCCCATGCCGAACAAGTTCACAAGGACGCCTTGCAAAAGATGTCTCCTGAAGATATTAAGGAACATAACGGAGAAAATGGACAGTTTGCTCAAATGAACCATTGAGGTTCTGATCCTTATTGTATCTTCGAACGCTCCGCAATGGGACAGCCAACACCCATGCTTATAGCAGGGGATGTTGTCCGAAAGCCGTATCCACCTTTCTTGGACTGAAAGCAGTATCTCGGTTGTGAGAGAATACGATCTGCAGCTGACCCGTTTCTGTTCTCGCAACACCGTTCCGGGTAGTCCTCATGAGTACTGCCGGGAAAAAAATTCTTTCAAGTCTGAAAAAGGGGGCAATCTATCGCTACCGCTTCATTTGGCCTGCGAGTAACGGGGTTTTTCTCCATTCGTGTCCTCAAACCCCAAGTGATCAGAGATACTCACTTACCGCAAGGCTCCGAAAAATCCATCCGTTAGCAGCTCCATATTGCCTCTTACCAGTAAGAAGCTAAATTTGGGAGAAACCTCCATGCGCCTTTTTTTAACTGTTTCTAACGTTGTTGGGCAAGCTCGCCTCTGCTCGGGGAAGCTCATGGACTCGCAGCAAACGTCGATCGCTTGCGCAGCGATGAAAACCGCTTTCGTAAGAATAGCAGTAATCGTTGCCGCTTGCGGCATAATCTGCCCGCAGGCAGCGTTCACCCAACAATTCGATCCCCGCAATAATCCTTGGCCTGAGATACGAAAGGCACGGATTGAAAAGCTACTCCCACAAGCGATGGAGCGGGCAGGGATCGAGGCATGGGTGATCATCTGTCGTGAGAACAACAATGATCCCCTCGCCCTGCACGTCGGTGCCGAAAATGCTGGTGGTACGGCCGCCTTCCTGTTTTTCCTGCAAAGTGGTCGTGTGAAATCGGTCGCCATTTCTCCCGTCGGTGAGGCTACCGCCCTGAAACACATTGGCTTGCACGACACTGTAATTGTCTCGGATCGTAGGGGAAACGTGGGGCAATTGGTTGCAGAGCAACTTCGAGCAGTCAATCCACAAAAGATTGGGATCAATTCGTCGTCGCGAGCCGTGGCAGACGGCCTCTCGTATACCCAACGACTACAGCTGGAGAAGGCAATCGGACCTGACTTAACGAAGCGATTAGTCTCGGCTGAGGAGCTTGTCGTCGAATGGCTCTCAGTAAAGCTTCCTGAGGAGGTAGAAATCCTGCGCAAAGCTGCCGTGATGACTGAGCAGCTCGAACTCGAGGCATACAAAACGGTGGTTCCGGGGAAAACGAAAGATTCCGACGTCGCTCGATATCTCAAGAATCGGATGAACGAACTCCGAGTGGAAGATGCGTGGGCACCCGAACAGAACCCGAACGTCAACTCCGGTATCGACCGCGGTCACTCGCATGCGACCGATCGAGTGATCCACGCGGGTGATTTTATTCAAACCGATTTTGGAATCAAAGTCTATGGAGTGTGGTGCACAGACATCCAACGGTTTGCATACGTCCTCGCTCCTGGAGAAACCAAGCCGCCGGCAGAAGCACTCCAGAAATGGGAGAAAGCACGGAATGGCAGCCGCATTGCACTTCAAGCGATGAAACCGGGTGTCCGCGGCTACGATGTTGACAAGGCCCAGCGAAACTGGATGCGGAACGTTGGCTCGTTGCCTGTCATGTGGAGTACCGGGCATCCCGTTGGATACTGGGCCCACGACGTAGGCCCAAGCCTTGGTGGTGCTCAGACGCAACGCGAACCTTCGGGTAATGCGTTACGAATTCTGCGGCCCGGACAGACCTTTGCATTTGACGGATTTTTCAGCTGGCAAGTCGATCATCGGGACAAGAGGGCATCGAAGACGATCTCGGTTGAGGAAATGGCAGTCATCACGGACGAGGGCGCGGAGTATCTGATCCCGCCGCAGGAGGAGCTCATCCTGATTCCATCAAAGGAGTGATTCGCATACGAAGCTGCCAAGGGAACAGCTACGGGGGATAAGGGGCAGGTAATGTCAAGAGTTTTGTGTAAAAGCAGCCGGATGATTCTTCCAGTTGTTGTTTAGCAGTCCAAAGACGTTATGATAGATCCGATCAGCGCTTGCTGGATTGACAAAGGTTCCGCCCATCGGCCGAGTCCTGCGTCGCACTTCACGGAAGCTGCGTTCGAGGACATTGGTCGTTCGGATGGACTTCCAGTGTTCTTTGGCGAAGTCATAATAGGTCAGGCATTCGCGCAAATCTTTCTGGAGGCATTTGACAGCCGCAGGTTCTTCAATCTCCCACTGGCGCTTCCATGTCTTGAAGCGATGGATGGCTTCACGTCGTGTGCAGGCTGCGAAGATCAGCTTACACTGGCCCATGAGAGCTTTCCGGTTACGCTTCTTGGCTTTTGCCTGGACGTTGGTCATCTTGTGCCAGATGCAACGCTGATGACGTTTGTAGGGGAAGAGACGCTTCAACGTTGCCTTGAGAGCTGGGTTGCCGTCGGTGGTGATGAGCCGTAGGGCCCTGCCCTTGAGGCCACGGTTCTTCAGATCGATCAAGAACTCGGTCCAGTTGTCTTCAGACTCGGTATCGACCAGATGGAAAGAAAGGAGTTCTTTCTTACCATCTTTGGTCATGCCCAAGGCACAGAGCAATACTTTGCGTTCCAGGCCTATTTCCCGGATTTTGTCGTAGATACCGTCAAGGAAGAGATAGTCATAGGTATCCTCGATGGGCTTTGTTCGATAGTGCTCGAGCTCCTCATCGGTCTTCCGGACAATCGCTGAAACTGTCTGAGCGCTCACCGGGCGACCGGTCAACTGCTCAGCAATGGCCTTCAACTTATGAGTACTGACACCGTTCAATCCCGCTCTGCGGGACTAACGCCTTATCGACGTCATCCGTCCGCTGCTGGTAGGGAGCAAACAGGCTATGCATCAGGCCTCCCTGCCGAAACCGAGGCACAAGCAGCTCCTCGATGGCGCCAAACCGTGTCGTCAGGCTTCGCTTGTACATTCCGTTGCGATACTTCTTCCGACTCCCTGTCCGCTCATACGGACCAGCACCGGCCTGCTCCGTTGCAGCCCGGTCTAAGAGAATCTCGAACATTAGTTTCAAAAGCAGTGCAACGATCCCCTCAATCGACTCCCAGGTCTGCTGTCGAAGATCCTGCGCTGAGGGGGCTTTCTTTTGATCACGATTCTTGCTACGTTGCTCATGCTGTTTCATCGGGTGGTCCCTCCGTTATTAGTGTTGGCAAACCTAATATACCGGAAGATCACCCGATTTTCTTTTTACACACAACCTAAGATATTACCTAAGGGGCAGGACAGGATGCTAGTCAGTTCGCGAGCAACGTACCTTACTTATAAGTAAGAGGCCGGCGTGCTTCCTTAAACTTAGCACAAAGGTTTGCGAAGACGAAGTGGCTAATTTTGCTTAGATAAAGGGTTCGCAACCATTGCGTTCGCTTTGGTAATACTGAGGATTGCGATGCGCGATTTGGATCTCCTATTGACCTATTCAAGGCGGGATTGACGCTTGGAGGCTTAGTAATAAGAGCTGGATAATTCTGAGCGCCCGCTTTTTCACCTCCGCATCCGCTTGCTCATCTTCGACAGCTGTAACTGCTTCTCCATTCGATTGAACAAGCCACCGGATTTTTTCTTCGGCACCACTTTCTGCAGCGGCTCCCCTTTGTGCTGCTTGGTCAACCACATCTGCTGTGCAATTGAAAGAAGATTGAACATAAAATAGTAAAGGTTCAGACCCGACGGGAAATTGTTAAACAACAAGGTCAAAAACACCGGCATCATCCAGACCATCATCTTCTGCTTTGGGTCTTTCATCGTCATTTTTTGCTGGATGAACATCGTGGCACCCATCAGGAACGCGAGCCCACTGATGTGTGAACCAAGGAGAGGAATGCTGACGCCAAGTTGAGCGATAACGTCCGGAACAGAAAGGTCCGTAATCCACAACAAGAACTCGGCCTGTCGAAGCTCAATGGTGGAGCGGAATACCGACCAGAGTGCATACAGGATTGGCATCTGGAGTATGATTGGTAAGCACCCGCCAGCGGGGTTGACGCCGTAATCCTTGTACAGCCTCATCATGGCTTCGTTCATCTTCTGCGGGTTGTCCTTGTACTTCTGCCGGATCTCGGTCATCATCGGCTGGAGCGACTGCATTTTCTGCATCGAGCGCATACTCGTCCGCGTCAGAGGGTACAGAAGCACTTTGATGACGATCGAGAAAACGATGATGACTAGCCCGTAGTTCGGGATGAACGAATGCAGGAAGGTGAACAGCGGAATGATAAAGTAAACGGAAATCGGCCGGATCCAGACCCAGCCCAGGCTCATGATCCGGTCAAGCTCAACACCGTAACTCTTGACAATACCAAGCTGCAGTGGTCCTAGGAAGACCGTCAGCCGCGAGTGCCAGTCTTCCCTCCCCTTGAACGGCATTTTGAGCGCAACCGTATAATTCTCCTTGACTCCACCGTCGGGCAAAGGTGTTCTCCTACCTGCAAGGTACGCCCCGGAGCCTTTCCGTCCCTGCGGAATGAGTGCTACTGCGAAGTACTTGTTACGGGCAGCCACCCAGTCGGTTGCACCGGTGTAATCCGACTTCACCTCCTCCCCGATATCTGCTGCGTCCAGCTCCTCTAACTCACGACCGATGTACGCGAAGGCAGCCGCATACTCGGCCTCATCCACACTTCTGGACTCCGTGAGTCGAAGTCCTCCTGACCACACCACCTGGTACTCAAAATTCGAGATGATCTGCTCCATACCGACGAACTTTGTCTCCACGTCGAACGAATACAACCCGTTCTTAAAGATGAAGATTTTCTCGATCCAGCTTCCCTGCGCTACAGGCAGGATAAGCTTGATTGCCGTCGAATCTTCCCCTCGTAGTCTCACTGAGGACCACGTTGCAACTTCCAGTGTATAGTAGAAGTTCCTCGTGTCGACGATCTTACCGTCGGACGTCGTAAACAAATAGCTGAGGTCACCGCCCCGTACTTCGTCCACAAGCTGAACGTCGTGTCCGTCCCACGCCTTGTATTCTTTCAACTCGAATATCCTGATCACTCCTCCCTTCGTCGTAACTTCAGCAACGTACAGGTCAGTCTCGATCCGAACAATCTTCTCCTCACCCATCACGAGGTGACCGAACCATCGACCGAGTGTATCGAGCTGTCTGGGAGTCTCAATCTCTCTCCTCGGCACTGGTGTCCCCGCTAGTCTCGTTGTGTCCGGCGGCGAGACAACTACCGTATCGGGCCGCGTCGTAGAAGGAGGGGGAGGCTCCGGAGCGTTGAGGAACATCCAGAGTATTAGTACGACTGCGATCAAAACAAACCCGATCGTTTCATGCCTACCCATTAGACCTCCATTGTATCAACGCTCACGGCACGGGATCGAATCCACCTGGATGAAAAGGATGGCAACGACCGACTCGTTTTGCCGTCAGCCACATCCCCAGCAGGAAACCGCGCTTTGAGAACGCTTCCAACGAGTAGGATGAGCACGTGGGGTAGAACCGACAGCTATTTGGAGGAAGGAGCAGCGAGAGAAAACGTTGATAGAATTTGATGAAAGAGATGGCAACAGTAGTCATACGAATCCCGCTCCGTCCAAGCCGCGCTCGAGTCGATCGACGATGCGCAGAAAATCCTTTTCGATGAGTTCGTATGGAACTTTCTTCGGGTCGGCGTCGCTGTTTCCCCTGTACAACAGCACGAGCTCGAGTCGCTGAGACTTCCGTATCGCGAGCTGATGGAGCCGCTCCCTGTGCATACGATAGACTTCCCGCATTATCCGCTTGAGTCGATTTCGCACAGTCGATCTTCGGATTTTCCGGCTGACTGTGAACCCGACCTTCACGATGTCTCGCCCCGGGTCTTCTCCATAGCCCGAAGCCGAAACGAAGCAGCGCAGAAGCTCCCCGAGGAGCGATCTCCCCCCCGTTATTACGCGGTTAAATTGTTTGTGCCCGCGAAGGATTTCATGCTTCTTGAGACTCCTTCGAGTGCCGTGCGACTTGACAACCTCCGCCGAAATAGGGATCGTTCCCCGGTTCATTATCGCTCGTCGCTGGTCGTTAACTTCCAACGACCCTTCGCTCTGCGTTGCGCGACCACTCTCCGGCCGCTCTTCGATTTCATGCGCGCACGAAAGCCATGTGTATTTTTTCGCTTCCGGATGCTCGGTTGAAACGTCCGCTTCATCTCTGATATCCATGTCCTGGTGAATATTCGCCTCACGAAAAAAAAGAGGTTTGCTCTGGCAGCAATCCTCTTGGCGAACGACTTTCAACATATAAAAAATGTGCCACAAATACAACCCAACCCGAAAAAAACAAAAATTTTTCCCTTGCCTACACATCAGAAACTTTGTATAATCTCTACGGATTAGACGACAAATCATCTGTTGATAGAATGTTAGTTACTTTTTCGGCCTTGTTCAAGGTGCAGTCTTGACGTACCGCTCGGCCTTCACCCGCCGTCAGTATCTTGTGGATAACCGCCCAACCTCCTCCCATAACCCTAGATTGTTTAAGAGCTTACAGGTAATTGGCTCTCGTGAACAGGGGGTGTCCAGGTTATCAGTTCCGAGTGCGCCCGAGAGTGTCCGAGGGAGGGTAATCGCGCTGCCCGTGTGAATAAGTTGTTTACAGGTGTGAGGACTGTTTGTTCACGTTTTTCATCTGAGAGAAAAGCATGAAACTAGAAGAGAATACCGCAGTGGATACGGGGGGAAAGGCGGAGCAATTCAATGAAAATCAGGTCAAGCAGGTATGGTCACGATGTCTAGCAATTATCAAGGACAACATCAACCAGCAAAGTTTCAAGACTTGGTTTGAACCGACCGTTCCACTGAAACTGGAGGATAATAAGCTCACGATTCGAGTACCAAGTCAATTTTTCTACGAATGGCTGGAGGAGCACTATTACTCCCTCATTAACAGGACACTTGCTGAGGTCATCGGCGAAAACGCCCGACTCGTGTACTCCGTTGTGGTAGAGGATGGCCCGGACGAAGTTACGAGACACGCGATCACGATTCCATCTGCCAAACAGGTACTCGGTCCACCGCCGACATATCATAAGGATTCCCTCCCGCCAGCAACTTCACCAACATCTGCAGTGCTCGCCGGGAGAGCGACCGGGAGTTTCCTGAACGCCCGCTACACCTTTGAGAACTTCATCAAAGGAGACAGTAATCAGCTCGCGCGCGCTGCTGCGGTTGCAGTCGCCAATAACCCAGGTGGAACATCCTTTAACCCGCTCGTGATCTACGGCGGCGTCGGACTCGGCAAAACTCACCTGATCCAGGCCATCGGGAGCCATGCTCTGAACCATCAACGCGCGGACAAGGTTTTCTACGTCTCCAGCGAAAAATTTACCATCGAATTCGTCGACGCAATCCAGAGCGACCGCATCAGCGAGTTCTCCAGTTTTTACCGTAGTATCCACTTGCTGATCGTCGACGACATTCAGTTCTTCGCCGGCAAGGAAAAAACACAGGAGATTTTCTTCCATACGTTCAACACTCTCCATCAATTCGGGAAGCAGATCGTCCTCTCGTGTGATCGCTCGCCAAAGGAGCTGAAAGGCCTCGATGAGCGTCTCGTTTCCCGATTCCAGTGGGGCTTGACCGCTGATATTCAGCCTCCTGAACTCGAGACCCGGATCGCCATCCTCCGGAAGAAAGCCGAGGATGACGGCGTTGAATTGCCGCAAGACGTCATCGAATTTATCGCAACGCACGTAACTTCCAACATTCGTGAACTGGAGGGCTGCCTGATCGGCTTGCTGGCGCACGCGTCGCTCAAGAACGAAGAGATCACCCTCGACCTTGCGCGTCACGTCGTGAAGACCGTTGTTGGAGACATCCGCGCCCATGTGACAATCGAAGATATTCAGCGCACCGTCTCCGAATATTTCGGCATGCCCGAAGATCTCATTCGCGCAAAAACCAGGAAACAAGAAGTCGTAATCGCGCGACAGATCGCCATGTACATCGCAAAAGAACTGACAAACTCTTCCTTGAAAACGATTGGCCTCCATTTTGGGGGACGCGACCATAGTACGGTCATCCATGCATACCAGTCCGTTGAAGATCTCATGAAAACGGACGAACGTTATGGTCGTACCGTCCAGGACATCAAAAAACGGTTGCAGCTCTACCAGTAACCCGCTTGCGCTCATCCATTTCCAGGCCAAGCCCATCCTTCTGAGGTTGGGCTTTGCTTTTTCCCCCAGAATAGTGTTGATGCGGTGTCAATAGGATCCGCAGAAAGTGTTTACAACTTGATTTCACAATCCTCTCGTATCGGAATCACAATCCGGATGTGGGAAAGTAACAGCATTATCCAGACTCTTTGACTATATGAGGAACAGAAATTTTCCACCATTCCGGTCAAATCCGCGAATGTTAGACAGTTATTAACATACTCACAGGTCTAATAGTAGTAGTAATTTTTTTCCTCTTACTAAGGTTTATACAAGCAATCAACTGGTTTGGTTCAAAACCCGGAGGCACAATATTGCTCTCAAAGAATACAAGTGCTCTTGGCTTGCTGTGCGTTAGCAAACGGCTGCGAGGAGGCAAATGTGATTGGTGAATAAGATGTTTGGAGAGTCAAAAGCTCTGCGAGAATAGAAACTGAATACGTGTGAAAAACAACATTCAGTCCAGACTGGATAATAAATGTGGTCTGGGGTGATGGGAGGCTAAAGATGAAGTGGCAGGAGGGATAACATGTTGGAAAATATTGGAGTTAGCAAGTTTCGGCGCTTGAATTTGGGGGATGAAATTCGTAAATTTCAAGGTTGGATTTTTCAAACTGGCCAGACAGGAGGTAACGGATGAAATTCACCGTTTCGAGCACTGAACTTCAAAAAGCACTCTCCAAAACAAGCGGAGTAGTTCCATCGAAATCAACACTCCCTATCCTAGAAAATCTCCTGCTCGAGCTTGAAGGCGACGAGTTGAAAATTACTGCGACAGATCTCGAGCTTTCACTGTCGGTCACGACCAAACTCAAGGGTATCGAAGACGGCAAGATTGCAGTGCCGGCGCGTCGGGTGCTCGAGACAGTACGTGCACTCCCGGAGACGCAGGTGACGCTGAGTGCAGATCCTTCAAACAAAGTCACGATCGTGACGGAGACCGGTGAGTATCGACTGACTGGCGAATCGAGCGAGGAGTTCCCGAGCGTACCTCAGATTAAAGGGGACGAACAGATCACGTTGCCGGCAGAGATACTGCGCCGAATGATCAGCAAAACACTGTTTGCGGTGAGTACGGATGAGCTTCGGCCGGCAATGATGGGAGTGTTGTTTCAGATGAAGAGGGACGAGCTGTGTGCTGTCTCGACAGACGGGCATCGCTTGGTGAAGCTAAGCCAGCGGAAGAGTCCCCTGAAAAAGGGGGAGAAAGACATCGTGATACCGGGAAAGGCGCTCAGCATCATTGCGAAATCGTCGGATGAATCGGCATACACCGTTTTCCTCGATGATTCCCATGTAATGTTTCGGTTCGGGAACACGACCCTCATCTCGCGCTTAATCGAGGAGAAGTACCCTAACTACGAGAGCGTGATTCCAAAGGACAACGACAAGCGAATGGTGATCAACAGGAACGACATGCTGGCATCGGTTCGGCGGGTCTCACTGTATTCGAGTCTCACCACACACCAGGTTCGACTCTCGTTGAAGAAAAACGAGCTGAAGCTTTCCGCTGAGGATATCGACTTCGGCGGACTTCAAGATGCGTATGTCGTCGTAGGCTTCCTG
>JBHHZW010000003.1:0-28844 GCA_046758305.1 Bacteroidota bacterium
CAACGACGATCAACCGTGAAACCAAGCCTCGGCCGTACAAAGTTGTTCCGCTCATGCAGAGCGGCCCCTCAGAGAAAAAGGTGGACTTATTGATCCTCGGCGATGGCTACACGAAGGCCGAGATGGAAAAGTTCCGGAGGGACGCAAAACACTTCAACGATGCTCTGTTCGGCACATCGCCCTTTAAGGATCATAAAAACGATTTCAACGTCTGGACTATTGAGGTGGAGTCGAAGGATTCTGGTATTGACATCCCAGACAAGAATATCTGGCGGAACACCCCGCTTGGGACATCGTACAACATCTTCGGCACACCGCGCTACGTACTCACCGAAGAAAACAAGGTGCTGCGGGATGTAGCAGCCGCTGCACCGTACGACTTCATAAACATACTGGTCAATGACAACCGGTATGGTGGTGGGGGGATTTACAATTTGTATTCCACGACCTATACCAAGACAGACGCACCGGGGATGGAATGGCAGATGGATTACGTGTACGTGCATGAGTTCGGACATTCCTTCGGCGGACTCGGAGACGAGTACTACACTTCTCAGGTGGCGTACTCTAATTTTTATCCTGCCGGTGTAGAGCCCTGGGAACCCAACATCACAGCACTTCTTGATCCGAAGCACTTGAAATGGAAGAGGCTTGTCTCTGCCGATACGCCGATCCCGACCCCATGGGAGAGTGTACAGTACGACAGTATCGGCGCTTTGCGTCGAAAGCTCGACCGTCTCGCACCCGATTACTACGAGAAGCGGGAGCCGTACCACGCCGCCCAAGCCAAACTGCTGCTGACATCGAAGTACGCCCGCAAGGTCGGCGCCTTCGAAGGTGCAGGATATTCAGCCAAAGGTCTTTACCGCCCTGGTGTTGATTGCCGGATGTTCTCCCTGAGCCTTGCTGATTTCGATCCTGTTTGCCGGGCGGCGATCCAGCGGGTGATTGATTTCTACGCGCGGTAGGACTCCAGGGCAGCGATCCGCTTCGAGAAGCGAGCGGGATGGGTCAGTGGGATCGTCTCGTCGATGCTGCAAAGCAGCTTAGGTCATTTCTGCCCAACGGGCTGTCTCTGCGGAACGCACTCCCTTGGAACGACCCTGAAGGGCCGAAGGTCCGTACGGAACACTCGTAGAGGAGTTGTCAACCGACTGTTTCCATCGATTTCCACACACCTTTTTGTTGACCTACCGGATCCGTCTGTCAACTGCAAGTGACCGATGGAGGATGCCCACCGCATGTAGTGTTCATCGCATTTTGTTTCTTACGCTGCTAGGTGGTATATTTCTCCTGAATTCCAAGGCTCACCAGAAAGGGCAAGGTAAGATGCAATTTCACAGCGGCAGGCAAATCATCGTTGTGGGGGATAAGGTCCTGGTTGAGCCGGCAAAGGATGAGGATCGTTCGCCGCACGGACTCTATCTCCCACCGACTGTGAAGGAGAAAGAGAAAGTTCAAGGTGGCTATGTGGTCCAGACTGGCGCGGGGCACCCTGTGGTCAATCCTGGCTACATCGACCAGGAGCCTTGGTCGACGACGCCGAAGGAGCCAGTCAAGTACATTCCACTACAAGCTCGGGAGGGTGACTACGTGATCTTCCTACGCGATCAAGCGATCGAAATCGAGTTCGAAAAGAGAAAGTACCTCATCGTTCCGCATGCTGCGCTCCTGATGCTCATCCGGCCCGTTCATCCAGAAGATTCTGCGTAGTACGATCAGGCCCATCGTCTTGTCCAAAAGGATGCCGGCGAAGCCCGAAGGCCGTCCCTTCGGGAGTTTGCCACCCGTACGGCGTTCGGGTCCCGCTCATGGGAGGCACAGAACGATCGTCCCGACTGCGCCAGGACTGATGATCACAGAGTTGAGTTTTCCTCTTGCTTTTCACTGTGATGGCGCCTATATTGCCCTAAGTTCATTGGCGATCTCGACGACTTGTCCCGATCCCTGACTCCTTGATAGTCGGGGTCGGGAAGCGGGGACACATTCATCCGTGGACCATCGACAGGATTCCGTCGATTGGGATTGTCAACCTTCCTCGGTCACGATGTGAATTGAAGTGATTGATCGACTCCCCCGTGTGGTTTTTCTACCTTTCAGGAATTTGAATTCCACTGGATCTTCCTATGGTCTGGCCAGTGATCACCCGGTCTGAACTTGAGGTTGTGCTGACGGAGGAAGAGATCCGGGCGGGCAGGATGGTCTTCCTTATTGATGACTGCGTCTGTTGCAATCTTCACTGCCGTAGTACTGTGGTTTGCAGGAACGGTAGATCGCACAGAATCGAGCGTTAATAAGATCCGCGGAATCGAAATGCCCACGTGCGCGGTCGTCGTGGTCTTCGTGCTTCTGACGACCCTTGGGACCCCCGGTGCTTCTCGACGCGTTGTTGCGCATCGCGGCCAGCGCATCACAGCGCGTATCTCCCAGCAAAGGACGAGGGGATCGCTCGCCCCGACAATGAGGTCCCCAGCACAACAGCTGATCGCCGCGGTGCGGACCACGTCCATCATCGGACTCACTCTTACGAGGTGGGGGCATTATTTGGACTGGTTGTGGCTTTCCTTACGCATTACAGGGACGGCTCGCATTCGATGCAGCATCGGTTATCTATTTTTCTTCCTGCAGTTTCGGCGGCTCTGTTTATTTTCCGGAATCTCCCGAACCGCGAGCTTATCCTGAAGGAGTGTCAACCGATTCTGCAGGGTTGATGACGCACCGGCATGGAACGGAGGAGTCTTTCTGCGCTTGCTCACGAAGGCCAACGGTACCAGGAAGCCTCTTGCTACGTAATTCGTCAGACTCCCCGCAGGGAAATAGATCAAGACCCAACGAGGCCATACCCGTTGAAGGACAATTCGTGATTCTCCTGCACCAAGATGACCATGGCCAAGCGAAAGACACGTCCCGACGTAGAGAAAGTAACAGTTCTCGTCGTCGAGGATAGCGAAGAGTTCTCGAATTTGCTTCTCTACATCCTTGAGGACAAAGGCTACGCCGGCGTGCGCCTTCCCCGTGAAAACGAATTCATGGAATGGGTGCAAAAGGAACAGCCGGTCGCGATCCTCATGGATCTTGCGCTACTGCACAGAGACGGATTCGAGCTGCTTCATGAGCTCTGGGCGGACCCGAAGTGGAGATCAACACCGGTGGTGGTTATTACCGGACGCGATCTCGACCTCAAGGAGCAAATGCTGCTGCAGGAGCACGCTGCGGTTTATCTGCGGAAAGGCAGAGTGCCGACACTGGAACTTCACAAGGCCATCCAGGAGACTGTCGAGCGAGCCAAGGCGTCCAGGAAGGTGAAACCGTGACATCAACTGCTAAGGGAACGATTTGTCGGCTCACTGGTTGTGCCACTGGAAATCACGTGATCACTGACGTATTTCAAATCACAGGAGGTACACTAGGAAAAAGGTAATCGTTCTCGTTATCGTTCTGATGTTTGATCCAACGACAACTACTCTGGCAGAGGAGTCCAAAGTTGAGGAAGAGACTGGGGCGAAGTAGACCGAGAAGTCATGATAGAAGCTGCAAGCTGACTGATTGATATCCAAGAGGCAAGTCACGTGTTCGCGCTAGGCGCTTGGTTGAAATTATCTGATTAACTGGAGAGGAGGAGAAATTGGTATTTGAGATTTTTCAAAAATATGCACTCGAGACTTGTTATTTTGTTTTTTAAGTCATACCGTTGTAGTGTCAAATTGCTGATTTCTACTTAGGCAACAAGACATAAGAAAGGAGATTTGCTGATGACGTGGGTCATCACGAAACTCTGCATTGATTGCATAGACACAGAGTGTATTCAAGTTTGTCCTGTGAACTGCATCTACGGACTGACGACATCCGACGACAAATACCCAAACCAGCTCTACATCCATCCCGAGGAGTGCATCGACTGCGCTGCATGTGAGCCTGCATGTCCGTGGGAGGCTATTTTCCAGGATGAGGGGGTTCCTGAAATCTTCAAGGAGGATACAGAGATAAATGCTCAGATCTTCAAGGATCATCCTCCTGAACATTTCACGACAGAGCCCACGCCGATCAGGAGACATCCAACCAAAGAGGATGTAGAGGCGAACAAGAAGAAGTGGGGGTTTGCATAGGAAGCTAGCGCGATCGCGGCGGGGTTGGTCCGGCTCTTGTCAATACAGACCCGCAGGTGAACGGCTTGAGTGGCCTGTCATCTGCGGGTTTCTTGTCGTTGTTCGGAGGACTTGCCTCCTGCCTCACGGTTGTCGATATTCGCTCCACGCTTTCCGAAGTGCAGCCCCATGGCTCTTTCTCAGCAAAGGTATAATTCGATCAAGGCTGCTTCTGACCTGAATGCGGAGCCCGAAGCCAATCGGAACAATTTTCTTGTCGGTTTGGAAAACGCAGGTTTTGTGTTGACGAGATACCTTTTCTCGATCAAAGCCACGGTTCTTCAAGGTCTTCTTCAACGCCGTCGAAGATTTGATTCAGGTCGTCGAAACGGCGTTTCTCGGTCTGGCCGAACATCATCATCGGCAGCTTCGTCCGTTCATCGCTTTGATCCTCCCGGAGCTTCCTGAGGATAAGATACGTTGCTGTTCCTGACACACCTGCTCCGAGCATCATCCACCAGAATCTTGCCATAGGTTGTACTCGCATTCCTTTCAGTTTGTCAGTTTGAATCTCCTATCTTAACAATATAACAAGAATTTGCCTGTAATGCTTCCCGAAGGAGGAGTAAGTCTTTGTCAGGGGAATGCACGGTGAGGTTGGGGAGGTAGATGGAGGGGACGCTGGGGGACTGTCCTTATCCCGATTCGAAATACGCTTTGATAAGCTTCTTCTTGTCGAGCGGTCCGGTAATCCTCAGAAGGAGAGTATCTTCGATGAGCGTATGGTCGAAGTTGAGAAAACGGACTGAGGACGATTCACGCGAGATGAATTCGTGGACGATGGTGTGTAGCTGGGATGGTTTTCCGGTGAAGAAAAAGTCGAAGCCGTTCGGCAATTCCCGAACCCTTGCTAACCGGGATCGGAGGTAAAGCAGAGGCACTGGCGCTTCGCCTCCTACGGTCCTCTTCTCCCTTGACCGGGGCCCTGACGGACTGACCCTTCGAACTTGTTTGCCTGCTTTCATGTGTGGTCCTTGAGGTTCAACACGCGCAGACCGTTGAGGATGACGACGAGCGCTGCCCCATCATCGGCGAGCACGGCCATCCAGAGCGTTGCTGCACCAAGAATTCCGAGTGCGAGAAACACGAGTTTTGTGGAGAGGGCGATGAGGACATTCTGCTTGATGATGGCAAGCGTTTTCCGACTGAGGGCTATCGTGTAGGCGACTTTGGAAAGATCATCGGACATGAGAACAACGTCTGCCGTTTCTAACGCGGTGTCGGTTCCCGCAGTTCCCATAGCGATGCCGATGTTCGACGCTGCTAATGCTGGCGCATCGTTGATACCATCACCGACCATTGCGACCTTCTCGTGCCGATCTCGGAGCAACTGAACCGCTTGAACCTTATCTTCCGGAAGCATGCCGGCTCGGTATTCGTCCACGCCTAGCTCATCAGCCACAACTCTTGCCGTTGTCTCATTGTCACCCGTTAGCATGATGACATTCTTAATACCATTCTGTCGCAACTGTCTGATCGCTCGCTTGCTTTCCTCTCTCGCACTATCAGCAATGCCGATGACCGCGAGCGCTTGGTTCTCCTCAGCGAGCACGATAACTGTTTTGCCCTGCCGTTCCAGTTTTCCAATCGCCTCTTCGACATGCGGCGCACAGTAGCCAACCTCCTCACAGAGTTGATGGTTGCCGATGTAGTACGTCTTTCCATCGATGATGGCTTTGACGCCCCGACCGGTGAGCGATTCGAATCGATCGATTTTCACGCCGTGGAAGGGGACGTTCTCCTTGTATGCTTTCGACAGGACTGCTCCTGCGAGATGATGCTCTGACCGAAATTCCATTGCGGCGGCGATCTTCAAAATATGCTCAGTTGGGAAAGAATTGAGCGCGATAATGTCGGTAACTTTAGGCGATCCTTCGGTGAGCGTACCAGTTTTGTCGATCGCGATGACTCTGAGCTGACCGGCGTTTTCAAGATATTTTCCCCCCTTGATGAGTACGCCGTGCCGTGCGGCATTGGTCAATCCACTTATAACTGTCACTGGAGTAGAAATCACGAGCGCGCAGGGACATGCGATGACGAGGAGAACGAGCGCACGGTAAAGCCAGTCGCCGAACGGTTGGCCGAAAAGGACCGGAGGTACGATCGCCAGGACAACAGCAAGCCCGATGACGGCGGGAGTGTAGTACCGGGCAAACGCATCGATGAAGCTCTGAGAAGGAGCACGCTGACTCTGTGCTTCCTCGATGAGATGAATGATCCGCGCGAGGGTCGAGTCTGAGGAAAGATGCGAAACCTTCACCTCGAGGGTTCCATTTTCATTGACCGTACCTGCGTATACCTCGTCGCCTGCTTTCTTCTCGACCGGTATCGATTCGCCGGTGAGAGGGGATTGATTGACGGTCGAATGACCCCCTCGGACGACGCCGTCGAGTGGGATCCGCTCTCCGGGACGAATGATCA
The DNA here is from genome assembly GCA_046758305.1 of Bacteroidota bacterium. Classification (GTDB taxonomy): domain Bacteria; phylum Bacteroidota; class Ignavibacteria; order UBA10030; family JAZGDE01; genus JAZGDE01. The sequence goes on from JBHHZW010000003.1 coordinate 6,567, forward strand.
CGACATTGCCGATACCGACTTCTTCCACGGCTACCTCAATTTCGCCAGCAGTCTGAAGGATGCGCGCTTTGCGGGGCGAGAGGTTCATGAGCGACCGGATTGCACTTCTGGCGCGGTCGGCGCTGTGGTACTCAAGCAGCTGAGCAAGGGCAAACAAGAAGACGACGGCTGCGGCTTCCGCCCACTCTCCTATAGCCATTGCGCCCATGATGGCAATAGTCATAAGCGAACTCATATCGAGCGAAAGATTCTTCGCCGCCTTGAATCCCTTGATCGCGATGCGCCACCCGCCGGTCAGAATTGCGCCGAGAAGTAGCGGAATCGTCACGGTTTCCCCGATGCCAAACTGCTCTAATAAAATCCCGGCGATGGCCAACAGACCGGACAGACCAGTGAAGAATAAGGAGGCGTGTTTTTCCCAGAACGATTTCTGTTCGGCAGCGGACATTTGTTCGCGGACCTTGAAACCCAGTCGATGGAGGGCACGCAGAACGTCGTCCTTGGAGCACGTGTGGATGACGTTCAATTTCTGATTCACGAGGTTAAACTTGCAGTTTACTACGCCCGGGATGGTCTGCAGCTTCTTCTCGATCCTATGCTGCTCCTCGCCGCAGCACATTCCCTCGACGAAGAATGTTGAAGACTTTGTATTGGAATCAATCTTCTGGCCGTCCATCGATCTCACTTCCCTCGGCTGTATTCGGAGACATGTCGGTTCGCAACGCGGATCAGGTCTTCGATGTGTTCGTCATCGAGCGAATAGTACGCCATCTTGCCGTCGCGGTGATACTTGACGAGGCGGAGATTCTTCAGCAACCGTAACTGGTGCGAGACGGCGGACTCGGAGACTTTGAGCAGTGCAGCGATATCGCAGACGCAGAGCTCCTCCTTGGCGAGCGCGAGGACGATTTTGAGTCTCGTGGGATCCGTGAGTACTTTGAACGTCTCTGTGAGTCCCAAGATCGTTCCGTCGTCGTGGATTGCTCTGCGAGCTGCCCTTACACTGGGCTCGTGGACGTACGTGACGTCGCAAGCTTCCTCTTTTCGGGCCATCGTGTCGTGCAGTTAAGTTGATGATTGAACAATTGTTCAGATGAATATACTAATCTAATTCCTCTTTGTCAAGCTGTAGGGCAACCAGGCTGGTTGCCCTACATAATCATACCAAAGAACCCTACTCCCATATTTCCATCCGCCATTCAGAACATGATCTCGATCAAGAAGGATTCGTTCACGTAGATGTTAAGCAGCGACCCGCAGTCATACCCCTCCTTATTCCGCTGGCAGTAATGGTCTTCGATGACCTGCCAGTCACCCTTCGTCACCTGCCACTCGGGGGAACCATCTGACCCTTCCTGATAGGTTGAAAAATCGCCATAGAAAACTACCGAAGGCTCTTGCTCAGCTACTGCAAAGGCGGAAGCGGACAGCGCGGCAACAACGAGAAAAGGCGGAAGCTTTAGGCGCACCGGTGGCTGTTCATTCATGGGGATACAAGTCCGGTGGAACCACAAAAAGCGGCTCGCCTGGATGCTCTGAAATCAGTTTGAGGTACTGCCAATCGGCAGAGGGCTCCGATTCGGCAAGGGGTAATTTCGGTCTGAAGAGGCTGAGGGGAAAAAGACCCTTTTTGGGGAGTTCGATGATATCCACGTCACTCTCATCTGGTATCCCTGCGGCATGTCTCGCCAAAGCGATGGCTGTCTGCAGTCCTCCAATCACGTCTACCAACCCTATCTCCGTCGCATTTTTTCCAGACCAGACGCGACCTTGGGCAACTCGCTCTACCGCTTCTCGGTCCACACCACGGCCCTTGGATACCTTCTCGACAAATATGTTGTAGTAACTCTGAATATAGCTTTCCACCTGAGATCGTTCTTCAGGAGTCAAGTTTCTGTCCGGGATTCGCAACCCAACGAGCGGCAGCGTGATGCCGAAGCCGAGATCAGCGTGCTCTCCAACTTTCACATGGTCGGATGTAGCTCCTAGCTTCTCCCCTAGTCCCTGATTCCACAGCCATCCTCCGACTACACCGATGGAGCCGGTGACCGTAATTGGCGCCGCAACAATTGTGTCGGCGTACATCGACAGCCAGTATCCTCCAGAGGCGGCGACCCCACCTTGGCTTACAATTACTGGTTTTCTCTGCGCACATTTCCGCAACGCGCTGGCTGCGACATCGGATGCCATACCGTCACCACCTGGAGAATCAACTCGAAATACTACAGCCTTCACGTCGTCATCTTCCTTCAGGTTTTGAAATATCTTTTCCAGTCTCCGCGCATTTATGCCCCGGTCCATATCACAGACACCAATAGCATACACAATAGCTACTTGCGGCCGAGGACCCCAATCGCGACGCGGAAAGACCCTGTCAGCAAGGCTCGCTGCTCCCATCATCTTCTTGTCGGATCCTTCAAGGTTCTTGATGGTCTCTTTGACATCTTCCCAGCGTCCCAACGTATCTACCAGACCAGCTGCTAATGCGCTGTCGGCCATGAAGGCAACATGTTGGTTGATGAGCTGATCAAACCGTTCACTTGGCACGTTTCGCGACTTGGAGACGTCGTTTCGAACTGTATTGTAGAGATCGTCGATCAATGCCTGGCTCTGTTCCCGATCCGCGTCCGACATGCGCTCTCGGGACAATGTCTCAGCAGCAGACTTGTACTTGAAGAATCTCCATTCGTCGAACCCGAGTCCCAACTTTTCAAGTGTCCCTCGAAAGTAGGTGCGACCCGCCACATACCCGGGCAAGAACAACATGCCTTCGGGGTCCATGACAATCCGGTCAGCGACGCTTGCTAAGTGATATTCGGTCATTCCACCTCGATCCAAGAAAATGACCACGTGCTTTCCGGCCTGCTGCACCCTGATGAGCTCTTCGCGGATTTCCCAGGCCAACTCTCGCGACACGCTTATTCCTGACAGATTGAGTGCAACTCCGGCGACTCGAAGGTCTTCCGCAGCGCTCCGTAAAGAGAAGAGGATGTCACTCAGTGTGTGTGTTCCTTTGTCGAGCAACCGGTACTTTTGGTAGGTGATGCGTCCCTTGAGATGTGTGGACAGATAGTACTTGCTTCTCTTCATGTAGCGGTCAAAGACGTTGTGATCTTTGAAACCTACCCGTGCCGCGTAAGTATTGTAGGATCGCTTCTGCTTGTCATCAAAGTGAGACTGCCCCCAGAGCCCGATTGCTCCGAAAGAGAGGTTTACGCCGACGGTGAAGGCTTTCGTGTCGAAGTACCGAGCGGCGAATCGTACTCCGGGAGCGGGTTCGACCACTCCTCCGATACTCCACGGCGCATCCTTGATGCGCTCCTTTTGCAGTGCAGCGTCGCCAAAAAGGGTAAGGACAGGGGTACCAAATGGGCGAATAGCAAGGTCGATGATTCCCTCGCGATCGCGGCTCTCCAGGGAAACCGCTCCGCTTACACCGATGGAGGCAAACCGTGAGGGTCGACTTAGTAGACCTATGGTGAGAATCTTCGCTCGTGGCGCGGACTCCAGATTCCCGCTGGACCATCCGTAGCTCAAACCGAGACTGAGCTGCTCCTCCCCTCCGGACAGTGCGACGCCGTAATCCGTGACCCCGGGACCCCAGACCATCGCTGTTCCGTCGGCAACGAGGACTTTTTGATGCACTATACGGAATCCGAGATGGGGAACCCCGGCGAAAAACCCCCATCGCTTCAGAGAAGAAAAGGTGGCTTGTTGGTCCGACCAGTGAAGTCTGATTTCAGGCCCATGAAGGTAGTTCAGGACCGCCGGGTTTACGTACCCGAGGAGACCATTGCCCAAGGCACCGGGCGGCGCGAAAAGAAAATCCGCCTGCTGATAATACGGGGGAATCCGAGTTTGGGCTTGTAGGATTGGCGAACTTAGAACACATGAGATCACTGTCAGAAAGATAACGATCAAGGAACTGGTTGTTTTTTTCATTCAATGATTCTCCTACTCAGGACTTGTTTGACTCAAGATGGTATCTAGTGCCGTTCCAAAAAGATGATTGATCGAGAGATGCCTGCAAGTGCGTGTTGGAACGCGCACTCTGTCCCTTTAGTTATATAATGATTTAGTCGTAAGGAGTAGTAGGGAAATGGAACTACCAGCGGTGTGACCTCATAGTGGGGTTCCCCCTATCCGTTTTTAGCATCGCTTTCTTTTCTGAGAGCCTGCACGCGATGTTGACTTGCTTTGAAGAGCGGCCACGCGCTTGTGACCAAAGTGCAAATATCCTTCCTACGCCGGCGATTCCGAGTTAAAGCTTCTTGGGCACAATATATCTTCCGCGCCCGATCAAATCAAGTGTTGAATCCAGAATGAACAGGGAGAGTTCACGACACTGTTTGCATGACATAACCAATTCGGAAAGACTCGAGTAGGGACACGAAGCATAGAGAGAGTACGTATTACGAAAGCAGGGGCAAGCTTCTTAGAGTCCGAAGATCCTCACGACTTCCACTTGTGAATATGGCGAAAGTCCTGACATTTCGAACTTGCAATCACATTACGTTTTCTCAGATTTGCATATCTGTCGACAGCACGCCACGTCTTCTCACTATTCTCTCCAAAAAGGTTATTGGCATCGTAGTTGTATTTCTTAAATTAAAGAATGGAAAGATGTTGGAGCACGCTGGCCATCATGCCGAGAAGGGAGGCCGTACGATGAACAAGATAACGAAAATCTTGGTGCTGACACATTTTTCGGACTCGTCGCTTGTTGCCATGGAATATACAGCTTCACTTTCGGATCTCTGCAGCACAGGGATGGACGAGTTTGGTTCATGTTCTGGTGGGGAGCGTGGTGGAAAAACTGGTACGACATTCGACCGTTCCTGTTCTCACGGTCAGGCTGGAACAGATGCACGGAAGTGTGCTGGAAGAAGAAGAACTCGAAGAGCAGCTCCGCCTGAAGATCTGAAGAGTGGTCCAGTTCCAACCTTCGCGAAAGAGACCTGCCCCTTTTCCAGAGGCACAGGGGCACCGAACCTCCCCCGAGGTGGCGAAGTCATCGCGATCTGCTGCATCGGACACCACGCCGAGGAAGGTGACTACGAAAGAACGAATCCGATAACACCACCACCGATGGTGCCGTACAGGAAACTGTAGAGGAGATTCATATTCACGAATGTCCTGGGATAGTGAATGTATAGCCTCATCGTGAGATGCCAGGGGGCGATGAATCCGAGCCAGATCAGGAAACCGAGGAAGATCCCTCCCCCAGCACCGTGAAATACTGGGACATTGGACACCGCGGAATAAATCATGACAAAGACGATACCGAGTGCGCCGTTCTGGAGCAGATAGGTGAGAGGGAGATCTCTTCGAGCACGCGCGCCCTCTGGGCGCAACGTTGGGTTCGCTTCGTATTCCGCCTTCGTTTTCTTGCCGTACAACGCGGCATAGACCGTACCGCTTAAGAGAACACCTACAACCAGCTGGGCAACGAAGGCCAAACCTAGCGTTTCGAGTGAATGTTGGAGCATCGTGGCACCTCCTTTGAGGTAAGAGATTCGGGGGTCATGGTGTTCGTTTTGTGGGTCGGGAATGTGGCGTTCAGAAATGAGGCTTCCTTCTCTGATCCCGTCACGACTTGAGAAGTGTGATACTCTTCATGCGCCGCAGGCCTTATGCAAGCTCCATTTTCCTAACGTCTGCGGGTTGATGCGCACGAAACAGAGTGCGGATCGACAAGCATGAAAGTCTCGAAAGTACGGTGAACAGGTCGGAAAGAAGTCAGCTACGAACAGAAGATAGGAAAAGAATAATTTCAATGCAATCGCTAGCAGAGAAGAGTGCAATCCGGTCATTGATCAGATCACGTCTCAGAACGGGAACTCCAAACCCAGTTCGAAGAGAACATTGTCACGCTGCTTTTCCGGTTCAAAGTTAAACTTCCAGACGTGCTCATAACCTGTAGTACTCTTGACGATCCATCCTGACGCCAAGCGGACTCGAAGCGCAGAAGTAGTTCGGATCCGTCGTTCATGTGTTTTCTCGAAGTTCACAGTTCCGGTATTTCCGCCCCGATAGTCTTCGTAGGCAAGTCGCGATTCGAAAAAGAAATGTCTGCTGATCTCGCGCGTGATTCCGAGCGAAAGGGCGATCGCCTTGGGACCAAGCGGGTCACCGATGATTAAACCGTCCTCTGCGTAGCCCGTGCGAAAACCATGGTGCCGGTAGAGAATTCGTGCGAGTGAGCGAAACTCAAGCCTCAAGCCCGTCCTGCCCGAGAAATCGACCCGTGGAACATAGATGCCGACTAGAAAAGCTGAGTTGTGGAGAATTTTCAGCAGGAAATCATCCCACACCCACTCAACGTAGAATTGAGTATGGCGCAGGGCGGATGCGTCAAATCGAAATTGGATGCCCGCTCGATGGTCGGCAAGGTTTGGTGAGCCTGGCCTGTCGAATGCTTCGCCGTGCCGTCGGATCAAGAAAAACTCCGCGATCGGGTCCAGGAAATCAGACTCGGGCGCACCAGACCCTCCGAAGAGGTAGGTGTGGTAGAGTCCGACTTCGAACGAGGGAAGCGGCCTCATGTTCGTGGAAATTCCGATCAAAGCAGCGTGAGGGAAATTCCTGTTCTCTCCCAGACGTGCAACGAAAATGGATCCTGAGCTGGGACCTAGGTACCGCAGATACCACGGGAGTCGAAACGGATGGATTGTCGAAAGTTTAATCATGTCGAACGGTTTCGGGTTGTTCGAAATCAGTACTCCACCCATCTCACCCTGACCCCAGATGACCTGGTCGCGGCCTACCTGGAGTTCAAGGTTTCGGAACCCGACTTTTACTGTGAGGCGCTGAATGATGACTTCGCGTTGCGATCTTGCATTCTCTTTCGGGACGCCGAGATACAGGTACGGTGTGAAATCAAGGGCTAGGAATTTGAATGCCTGGAGTCGGTTTTGGAATTGAAGGTAACCGTTGGCGCCCTGCACGTACGGTCTTCCATCTCGGTGTGAAAACATCGGGTTTATGAAAGCGTCGATTGAACCATACCGGATGTCCGTCGGTACCAGTCGTGACCGGCTGTCGATGTAGTTCTGATCGAAGGTGAAGTTGCGGAAGATCTGCAGTTCCCAGGGTTCTCCTGTTGCTTCTCCATCCATCAGAAGAGTCTCTGATGAGAAGTGATTCTCAAGTGCAGCGATCGACCGCCCGATGTCGCTGGTGATCTTATCGACCTTTCCATCTTCTCGCTGACTATGCTGGAGTTCCACTCCGAAGGAGTCCTTACGGGAAAGCCGATTTTTCGCTTGCATTACGAGTCGTGCAATTTGCACTCGGGTGAATGGCCGCAATCCGTAGAGATAATCTTCTAGCAGACCGAAGGCAATCAGGCGATCGAGGCTGCGGTACACATCATCGGTAACCGGAACGTTGGTTGACACTTGGCCGTGCGTGAGAGCGAGCGGACTGCAGGCGAGGAACATCGTGGCGAGAAGAACATGGAACGGAATTCGTTTCGTGCGAAACCTTAACATGGCATGTTTTCAGGATGATGCGAGTCAAACAAGCTCACGGGTGCGGAATATACAGAAAAATTCCCAGAGTCGGAATGATCATGAATCCGTTCACCGGATTTTCTGCGGGTTCAGGACTGTCAAACCGAACATCACCAGATGCGAACGTTCCGCGAACGGGTTAATCGTGATCCAGCGTTCCGCGAAACGCATCGCCTACCATGCGCCTATTCGATGACGACTGCCGTTCCGCTGGCGCTGACCATCAACATGCTCGAACCCCTGCCGACGGTCTCATAATCGAGGTCGACTCCGACAACTGCGTTTCCCCCAAGCGATTTTGCCTCTTCGGTCATTTCCTGAACAGCGATCTCTTTTGCCCTCCGCAATTCCTTTTCGTAGGCCGCGGAACGACCGCCAACGATATCACGAATGCCGGCAAAAAAATCCTTGAAGATATTTGCACCCAAGATGGCCTCGCCGGATACGAGGCCGAGGTACTTGGTGATGCGTTTCCCCTCAATTGCCGGTGTAGTGACGACGAGCATGGTGGGTCCTCCTTTCATGAGATCGAGGTTCAGTGCTCTAAGTCTTGAAGAAATTCCAAACTCTCCCGAAGGTCCGAAGTCCCGCCACTAGGTGGTAGCCTCGCCAAAGGGATCCCCTCGGGAGACTCCTTCGGAGGGTGCCTTCGGCACAAAACCCAAATCCCAAGTAAATTCCAGGCACCAAATTCCAAAAAAAATGCAATGGTCGGAAATATAGAATTGCAAATTGATACTCCAGGAAGCTCTTTTGGGCATTGGAAATTTAAATTTCGAATTTGTTTGGAGCTTGCGCCGAAGGCGCCCCTTCGGGGGAATTTCTCCTTTAGCTTACTCTCTGCTGCAAGAGGTGCTTTGGAATCAATAACTTTTCGAGTGACTCAAAAACGAATTCTGTTACGATTGCCAACATCGCTGCAGGCACAGCCCCTTCGAGGATCAACGCGGTGTCATTCAGAGCGAGGCCAGTGACGATCGGCTCGCCGAGACCACCTGCACCGATGAAGGCCGCAAGGGTTGCCGTACCGATGTTGATGACAGCTGCCGTCTTGATGCCGGCCAGGATCGTGGGGGCCGCGAGCGGAATCTCGATGTGGCGAAGCTGCTGCCAGGTTGTCAAGCCCATGCCGACGGAAATTTTTTTGAGGAGCGGGTCGATGGAGAACAATGCCGACGATGTGTTTCGGAGAATCGGGAGAAGTGCGTACAGAAACAATGCGACAATCGCGGGCGTCACTCCGATGCCGAGAAGCGGTATCATGAACGCAAGCAACGCAATCGAAGGGATGGTCTGGAGCAGACCTGTAAAGTAGATGACCGGCTTCGCGATGGTGCTGAGTCGGTAGACAAGGACTCCCAGCGGGATGGCGATTGCCATCGCAGCGATGAGCGCGATGACGGTCAGCTTGATGTGGGTTATCGTCCGATGAAGCATCGTTGTCCACTTGCTCTCTTGCGATGAGGTACGCACAGAGAGCAGCAAGTCTTTCGCCCTCAAGAATTCTTGCGCTACCTCTGCAAACGTCTTGTTTTCGATGAGAACGCTCGCGTTGAGTGACTGCATTTCCTCTTCCGAGATCTTTCCTGCAAGTTCGCCCAGCCCCCGCTTGACCTCTCCACTCAAACCCCTGCGGAGTAGGGGTGCTCCGAGGTAACGAGGAAAATACTCCTTATCGTCCTTCAGAAGAACGAGGTCGTATTTATCTATGTCTCCGTCCGTCGAATAGACATCAGTAACATCCAATCTGTTTTCTCTCAACGCTTGATAGGCGAGGCCATGTTCAAGCCCGACGGGCCTTCCGGAGAGTCGGTACGTTCTGGCGAGTCCAGGCCAGCCATCGTGACGGTTCAAGAATTCGTAGCTAAAACCGAGCCGGAGGTTTGGAAATCGCGCAAGGTCGGAAACAGTGTTGAGCTGGAGGCGTTCGGCCAGCGATGGCGTCACGGCGATTGCATAGGTATTGTTGAAGCCGAACGAATCGAGGAGTTCAAGGCCATAATCGTGTTCGAGCATTTGCTGCAGCGCAACGTACGAAGTCGTGTCATCGAGCTTGAGGATTGCCTGGGTGATGGTTCCCGAGTATTCAGGATAGATATCGATCTCCTCGTTGCTCAGTGCATCGAAGCAGATGAGTGTGCCGCCGAGGCCAAATTTCCTTTCAACATGAAACCCACGGTCTTCCAGAAGTTGCGCGATAATTTCTCCTAGGATGTAACCCTCGGTGAAGTGCTTACAGCCAACGATGATTGTCCGACTTTTCCCGTCGGCTTTACCTGCCGAGTCGGCAACAAAAACTGTCCTTGGTTCAGTGACACCGCTGGTCCAGACGAGAAGGAGGAATGTACAGAGCGATGGTGTCGTGAATTTTGTCATCGCTTCCTCCTCGGTCTGTTTCCGAGCTGTGACTTCAGAAAACTTTTGACAAAGTCGGTAGCAGGCTTCCGCAGAATTTCGGTACGGGTTCCGGTCTGCTCGACTTTGCCATCGTTGAGAATGACCATTTCCTGCGCGAGTTTGAGTGCCTCCTGGAGGTCGTGCGTGACGAGAATAATGGTCCTTGCTTCGGATTGCTGGAGGTGGATGAAATGTTCGTGAATCTCGCTTCGCGTGATTGGATCGAGGGCACCAAAGGGCTCGTCGAGTAGGAAGATTCTGGGGTTCAGGATCATCGCCCGACAGAGTCCGACTCGCTGCTGTTCCCCACCGCTCAACTGATGCGGATAGCGACGCGCATACTCCAGTGGAAGGCCCACCAAGTTCATGAGCATCTCAGTCCGTCCTCTGATCCGTTCCTTGTCCCAGCCATCCAGCACTGCGAGCAGAGTGATGTTCTCGCCAATGGACAGATGGGGGAACAATCCTGTTCCTTGGACGGCATAACCAATCCGTCGGCGGAGGTTGGGAAGCTGTTCGTAGTCGATTTGTTGTCCGAACACATAGACGGTACCGCGGGTGGGCCGCTCCAGCCCGTTGATCAACTGAAGCAAAGTCGATTTGCCACTTCCGCTTTTGCCCACCACTGTAGTCGTGACGTTTTCGGTAGCGGAGAGATTGATGTCATGCAGGGCTTCCTTCACGGTCCCGTTGTGATCGTCATACACTTTAGAGACATGCTTGAACGAGATTTGTGTCATGGCGAAAAAGATATGACTTCTTCTGAGGTACGATGCAGTGCGCTCGGTTCCAAGTCCTGCCTGTTGCCCGCGAGCTCAATTTCAAGAATCAGAGTGATCCTCAGCCCAACGGGAAACCTCGCTTCGCTCACTAAGGTCAGTCGGATTGGGACTACAGTCGTGGGGCAAGCAGATTCATACTGAAGAACTTCTGCTCGTCCAACCAGGTCTTTTCCAGGGAGAGACCGCTCGCGGTGCAGAGGTCCCGGATCTGCTCGAGCGAGTACTTATACGAATTTTCGGTGTGGATGGTCTCGCCTTGCTCGAACGCAACCTCCAGTCCAGCCTTGGGGATCCTAACTCGCTGCGGTTTCAAACTCTCCAGGTGTATTTCGATTCGCCCCTGGGACTCATTATAGAATGCACGGTGTCGAAAATTAGCGAGGTCGAAATTGGCGCCGAGTTCCCGGTTGATGCGAACGAGCAGGTTCAAGTTGAAGGCTGCTGTGACCCCCCGGGCGTCGTCGTATGCCGCCTCGAGAATAGCCTTATCTTTTTTCAGATCGGCGCTCAAGAGCAATCGGTCGTCCGGACTCATGACCGATCGCACGGTTCGCAAGAACTCTTCCGCATGAGGGATTTCAAAATTGCCGATGTTTGACCCAAGGAACAGGAACAATCTCGATCCTTTCACATCCCGAGGAATCGCGTGCAGCGCCGTATAGTAATCTCCGACGTAGGCAGTGATGTGCAATCCCCTATAGTCCTTCAAGAGGGATTCTGCGCTTTCTTCGAGAGCAGACCGGGAGATATCGATCGGAATGTAATGCAGCCGAGGCTGCCGTGCTGTCCCTCCCGCTTTGTCAATTGTCTGGCGGCCCAGCAACGCTTCGATGAATATCCGTGTTTTTGCCGCGTTTCCGCTGCCGAGTTCGATGAGTGTAGCATCGTGGTTGACAAAACTGATGATCTCAGGCAAATAGCGCTGGAAGATCGCTGTCCCGGCTCTTGTGAGATAGTATTCCGGCAGCGTGCAGATCTGCTCGAACAACTTGGACCCTTTCTCGTCATAAAAGTATTTCGGTGGCAGCGTTTTCGGAGATGACGACAGACCAGCACTAACATCACGCACGAACGTTTCTAAAGCCGTGTCAGCGGCTAGTGCGTTTATTTGCAACCGCCTTGCCATCGATTGGTTGGAAGATTGAGGTAAGATGATCCTATAGTAACTCGATTGTGCTTCCTCCGAAAGATAAAAAAAGTAGTTGAGATTGGCTACAGTTATTTATACATTTTTTTCACTATCCGATGCTCCCCCATGAGACTCACTGCGGCGTCTGGAAACATTCGCGCGATGATGAGCTCAAATAAATCAGCGCTCAAAGCCAGCTTTCTAAAGGCGAGAGAAGATACGCTCCGACTCGCTGCTATGGTCGATGACCGTGACCTGAGCCGGAGCCTGCACAAGGAATTCAGTCCGCTTCGCTGGCATATAGGACACATCGGGATGTTCGAGGCCTTCTGGGTACTCCAGCAGACGAAGGGTGATCCTTCACTGTCCAAGGAATATGACTTCCTGTTTGACCCCACCCAGAATCCCAAGCCAGAGCGTATCAATCTTCCCGCCCGAGAAAAGATTCTTGACTACCTCCGCTCTGAACGTCAGAACGTATTTGAGTTTCTCGACAGTGTTTCTTTTGAAACTGATAACCCGCTGCTGAAGGACGGCTTCATTTTTCATATGGTGCTTGAACACGAATACCAGCACCAGGAGACCATGACGCTTATTCTGCAAATGATTGATCCGGCAAAGAAAAAGAGGCCGAAGGAAGTTCAGAAAACCCGCAAGGCAACCTCGAACTCAACCGAGGCGCATCAGCGTTCTCGCATGGCGGCGAGATCTTCCGACGCACCGGAAAGCATGGTGCTGGTCCCGGCGGGGCCATTTCTCCTCGGTTCTGGTGGACCGCATTTTGTGTATGATAACGAGAAGCTGCAGCATCAAGTTGTGCTGAAGGATTTTTTCATCGATATCTATCCGGTGAGCAACGGCGCGTTCCTTCGTTTCATCATGGAAGGAGGATATCAGGAGAGAAGTTTGTGGACGGAAGAAGGATGGAACTGGAAGGAAGAACGGAACGTCACATCTCCAAGAGATTGGATGAATGGCACAGACGGACGCTGGTTCACGAAAGAGATGTTTGGACTAAAGGAACTCCAGCCTGACCGTCCAGTCGTGGGTGTGAGTTGGTACGAAGCGACCGCGTATGGGAACCTTGTCGGAAAACGGCTTCCGACGGAGGCTGAATGGGAGAAGGCAGCCTCGTGGGATTCGCAATCAAACTGCAAGCGCCGCTATCCTTGGGGCAACGAGCCGCCCAGCAAGGACCGGAGCAACTTCGGAGGCGCTTACTGGGGAACAACGCCGGTGGGGATGTTCCTGGATGCGAAAAGTTCGTACGGATGCTTAGACGTGGCGGGGAATGTCTGGGAATGGACCACGACTGTCTTTCAGGGATACCCGGGGTTCAAAGCATTTCCCTATCGCGGCTATTCGGAGGAGTGGTTCGATGGGAAGCACAAGGTGTTGAGGGGAGGTTCGTGGGCGACGCAAGGACCTCTTCTTCGCTCTTCGCTCCGGAACTGGTACCATCCGTTTGTTCGAGAAATCTTCGCAGGTTTCCGTTGCGCTAAAGATGCGTAATGGACGAATGCCCTTTGTCGTCCTGAGCGAAGCGAAGGACCTGCCTTACTATTGAAACATCGCCTGCCGTTCTGAGACTTTTCTCTCAACGAAATCGATGATATCTTTTTCCAAGCAGACGTTGTTAAATCTGTTAATCTCCTGAACACACGTCGGACTTGTCACGTTGATCTCCATCAGCTTCCCACCGATGATATCAATCCCCGTCAGATAAAGCCGTCGTTCTTGAAGAAAAGGGCGGAGGCGGTCGCAAATCTTCTTGTCTTCCTTCGTGATCGTTGCTGGATGCGCCTTCCCTCCTGCCATGAGATTGTTGATGTAATTTGGTGGCTGGGCTTTACGCAGTATCGCGCCGAGCGGCTCACCGTCGAGGAGGATGATTCGCTTATCGCCGTCGTACGCTGCCTCGAGGAATTCCTGGGCGACCACTTTCTGCGTGCCATCTTTGGTCATCATCGCCATTAACGTTCTCCGGTTCACATCGTCCTTCTGAATTAGCACAATGCCCTTTCCGCCGTGTCCGTCGAGCGGCTTGAGCACGATCGGTCCTCCAATTTCCTCAAGAAAGTCATCTAGTTCCTCAACGCACTGTGTGATAACTGTTCGCGGAATCAGGTCCGGGAAGTACAGTGAACCCATCTTTTCATTGATATCCCGTATAGCCGCCGGGTGATTCATCGCAAATACGTGCCTCGGCAGGTGGTCAGAGAGCAGGGTAATATAGAGGTACTCCTGATTAAATGGCGGGTCGGTTCGTATGAGTATAGCGTCGAAATCCTCTCCGGCAAGCGTTTTGTTTCCCAGGAGTTTGAACGGATGCTCAGGGTTTCTGTGTGCCTCAACGACGACGCCGCCGAGTACGACTTTCTTCTGCCGGTACCCTATACCGCCCGGCGGGAGGTAGAGCACTTCATGACCACGACTGAACGCCTCACACATCAGGACGTACGTCGTGTCCTTTTCTGTGTCGACCGTTTCCAGCGGATCCATGATGAAGCCGATGCGCACCGTCTGACCTCCTTACAAGCTGCGCGGTGTCTTACCTACATCATCAGATGAAACTCGAGCAAAGCGTTCGCCAGTGCGATCGAACTCGGTTTGCATGTGACTGACCTGAAGGTAGTGTGAGGGAAGGAGTCTCTGCCCATCTTCCTTTGCAACAACATCGTAGAGTTCGTCGGCCGGGCAGCGAAGTTGTGCGACGTATCGGCTGTAGAATGCAGTTGCGGCAGCGCGCATGGACTCACTGAGATAGGTGTGAGGAAATCGAGGGAGACTGTCCAGCACAAGGCGGAAGATCTCCTGTGCCAACGGTCCAAGAATCTCATCGTGGGTTGCGTGCAGCGCTGCGCGGGCGGACAGTTCCGGAAGTCGCGGTTGCCAGGGACTGAGTATATCGATCGTCTTCTCCAGAGCCCAATCATCATACAGGAGTGCAGTCACGAGTGTCACAGGCACGGAACGCCACGGCTTTGTTTGGCCGTCAATGCATCGCACTTCGAGGAACGCCCGTGGCCGCACGTCCGGAAACAGTGTGCTGAGATGGTAGTCCCAGTCATCCAAGGAAGGGTAGCCAAGTGGATGGCCGTTCTTAAGCCACTGCCGGAATGAGAGCACTTGGACCACCGGCGTGAAACGAACCTCGGATTTGCAGATAATCATCACCCGTGCCTCAAGCGCGTACTGTAGATACTGCTCAACTGGGTCGTAGTGCTCAGTTGCGTCGAGGAGGCCTGGCGGATAACCAGTTCGGCCTGTATCTGTCTGCTGCCACACGTAGCTTCGGAAGCTTCTGAAGCCTGTTGGCCTTCCGTCAGCCACGGGGGAGTTGGCGAACAACCCGGTGAGGACCGGAGCGAGCAGGTTCGTGGCCTTCCAGCGGAGCGGCGTGCGGTGAGTGTCTCCCATATCCACGTTTATCTGAATCGAGCACGTCTGTCGCATCATCCGACGGCCGTACGGACCGATCGATGCGAAATACTCGTCCATGGCAGCATAGCGAGGCTTGTCGACTTGCAAGCCGATATCTTCCACAGTGTGCCAGGGGTTGATGCCCGTCGTGAGAAAGCAGAGTTCCGAACCTTGCGCAACAGCTTCAAGTTGCCTGATGAATTTTTCCACGTCCTCAAAGGCAGCTGCAGCGGTGTTTCTCGGAGCGCAGCTGTACTCAACTTGGCCGCCGGGCTCGAAGGTAATGAGTCCACCGTCAGCTTTCTTGTAAACAAGAGAGCCCTCAGGCGTGTGCTTGAGGACAAGGTCGTCTCCTTGCTCCGCAAGTCGGTCCAAGGTTGAAAGGACAGAGCACCCTCTTGAATCAGCTGGCTGTGTGAACGGAACTACTGTCGCTTTGTCTTGGGTGAGATCGAGAAACAGCGGGATGAGTTCGACCTCGAGTCCTACCTTTTTCGACTCACTGGTGTCGTCGCACACAAAAACGTGCTGACGGAGATGATGTCGGAGATCTGTGATTGATATTCTTCTCTTCGAGATTGGCATTGACGTGAATAGGGAAAACTGTGTTAATGACCCGTTGACCAGCGCCACCGTGCAGTCAGCACCATATTTCCTGAACACTTCATGCATGCAATCCGGTTTCGCCGAATTTCACTCAAGGTATTGTTCTCTCCCACTGGCATCGTGTTGATCTCCACTTCGGTCTTTGAGCCCGTCCGGAACCCTGGACGCTTGGTTCAACCATTCATCAAACTTTTGCGCCTCGAACATTTACTACCTGGCGTAGGTGTCGACCGTTCTCGGTCGACACGCAACTCGGTGTCGAGCAGGATGCTCGACACCACCGGTCGTGCTCTCCGCTTCGCGGAAAGAGTGGCGGTCGACTTTGCACACGTCGTGATCCGGCCGAACGACCGCTTCCGGGAGACTCCGATGGAACAGCGTATTTCTTCAATCCCTTCCTTTCTTTGATAAAGAGGGACTGAGGAGGGTTTTTCCTTCTACCAAAGGGCAACCAGTTTGTGACACGAGAACAGCACTAGTCGATTGATCCTCCAACTTTTACCTCCTCACTCCTTCTAGGCAACATCTCAGGGAGATTGGCGACGCGCAAGAGGGTTACCGCGATCACAGCCGCAGCCTGCTTCAGGTCTTCCTCTGAAGCATGGTCAAATGTGTCCGACTGGGAGTGATGGGTCTTGTGGTACTCGAGTGGGTCGAGGATAAACTCAAGCCCGGGAATCCCTTGTCGGTTAAACGGGACATGGTCCGTTCCGGTTGTATGACGCAAGCTGGCGTGGATGACGCCGTATTCTTTAAACGGTGTGAAAATCGATTCCATGATAGGCTTGATCTTTTCTCTACCTTGCAATGTAATTCCACGAATCCTTCCCGTTCCATCGTCCATGATAAACACACCCGAGATCTTATCCAACTCAGCCCAGTGTGATTTCGTGTATGCCTTCGAGCCGAGCTTTCCCTGCTCCTCACCGCTGAACATGATGAAGCGAATCGTCCGCTTCGGCTTCACGCTGACCACTCTCAAAATGCGCGCAGCCTCAAGGATAGCCATGCAGCCCGTCCCGTTGTCCGTCGTTCCCTGGCCGAGATCCCATGAATCAAGATGCGCACCCGCGATGACGACCTCGTCCGGTTTTTCGCTCCCCAGTATTTCCGCAACAGTATTGTACTGCTCAACCGGCTTTTTTCCAAAGCGACCCGGCAGATCCATCTCCACGATGACTTTTTCTCCTCGCTCCACCAGGTGGTACAGCATCGTGTAGTGCTCGTGGATCATGAAGGTGGTGGTCGGCGGAAGTGGAGTAGAATCGTTTTGCCTTTGGCCGCCTCCGCCGGTCATGTTGAGCAGTGCATGTTCTTTGCCCGAATCGCGAATGACCGCGAGGACCTCCTCCTTACGCAACAGCTCCTTGGTTTTCCTTCGCACTTCTGCCAACTCTCGTAGTCGCTCGAGCGCAAGGCTGTCCATCGGTTCGACCCGAAGAGGCTCCTCAACGGCCACCGTGTCCGGCAAGTGCTGCCGCCTGAAAGGAGACACCGGGGGAATGTTTGCCGGCTCACCGAGCAGGACATACTTGCCCTTCAAATTTCCCTTGTAGCGCTCTAGGTCTTTCACGCTGTCAGCCTTGAGGACGACCACCTCACCACGCTTTGGACCATTCGTGCCAGGGGTGAAACCGATCTGAGCGACGGTCAGCGGCAGCACGTGCGGCTTGATGATCCGCGCGTGCTCGTGTCCTCGGAACCAGGGATAGCCGAACATCCAGCTTTCTTGTGCGACATTCACAAGTCCGTATTCCTGAAATTTTTTCGCTGTCCACTCACTTGCTTTCTTCATTTGTTCTGTTCCCGTCAGCCGCGGCCCGATCATGTAGCAGAGATACTCTAGATTATCCATTACCTTGGAGTTGTTCATGGCTTCATCCACGATCTGCTTCTCCAGGTCCGTAAAAGTCGGTTGAGCACTGAGCCACAGTGGCAGTGCTATGGTGAGAGTAAGAAGCAGCGTCAAGGATCTCTTGCGGAGCATTATGAGGGACTTGCCGGATGTTGCTGGTGCCAGAGGAAGAGAATTTCCAGTTCAGAAAAGATAGAATAAATCGCATGGAGAGTCAAGAAGTCTTGAGAATTACGTGTTTTTTTCTTTATTACGAAACACGATGGACGCACGTCCGCTGCCGCGGAAGAAAACACTCAAGGAACTAGAGCCGGGGAACCTAGGCCCCCTGCCGATGAGCGGGGAGGACTGGGAGGAGTTTGCTAACGGAGTAGAGTTGTTTAACGACTGCAAGTTCTGGCATGCACACGAGGCTTGGGAACAAGTTTGGAAACGCCGTCCCGAAGACAGCCGAATGTTCCTTCAAGGACTCATCCTGATGGCCGCAGCCCTTCATACTCTCGTGGAAAAACGTCGCTACACCGGTACACTGAACAACTTTGAAAAAGCGCTGCCTCGGCTGAAACTGTTTGAGCCGGAGTTCATGGGTGTCAAGGTCACTCCGCTTGTCCGCGCAATTCAAGGATGCAGAGAGGAAGTCTGCAGGCTCGGTGAGCGGCATCTCAGCAACTTTAACTTGAAACTTCTGCCAAAGATCGAGTGGGGGGCATAAGAATTAAATCCACAAGTTAAGGAAAAAGATCAAAAACCAAGTCGAGAAGGGAGGAAAAAATGGCTGAGGTAGATATCAATCTTTTAGCGGTTCTCGTGGCGGCTATCGCCAGCATGATCGTCGGTGCAGTTTGGTACTCTCCGGCTCTTTTCGCAAAGCGTTGGTTGGCTCTGATGAAGAAGAGCGAAGCGGAACTGGAACAGATGAAGAAAAAAGCACCGCGCGCCTACGCGTTGAGCTTCGTTGGCGCGTTGGTTATGAGTTATGTGTTAGCTCACATTGTTGACTGCGCGCAAGCGACGACTGTTGCTGGCGGATTGGAGAGCGGGTTTTGGCTTTGGCTTGGTTTTGTCGGAACCACGAATTTAAGTGGTGTTCTTTTCGAGGACCGCCCAACAGGACTTTACTTGATCAACATGGGGCATTACTTAGTTTCTCTGCTCATCATGGGGGCCATTCTGGCTGTTTGGACTTAGATCAAGGCCGGGATCCATCGCGGAAGAACAATTTTGATGGCACTGGGATCTCCACGACGAGTTAGAACCTTGACACTTCGAGCTCTTCTGGCTCAAGTGCGGCGAGGTGGACTGGCTCAATCTTGCGGTAAACGTCCTCCGGGTTACGGCGCTTGCTTCCAACAGTCAAGAGTGTGTCAACGCCAATTCCAAATAGCTTCTCGTTCTCCTTCAGGTAGGGTAGCAGCAAGTTCCAATCACGTTCCGTGAGTTCAGTAAACTGTCCCCCGTTCAGCTGATCAACACCGACTTTTTTGTGGGGGTCGCGAATGTACAGCGCACCCCCCGATGCGAGAGAAAAGAGATTGCCCCCGGGATACGGCGTGTCCAACTCAATGAGATTTCCTTCTGGATCGTACTTCATCCCGTTGAGCACTGCAAACCCACCGCCGTTCAGGGGGTCGCCCGCCATGAAGGATTCTGCCAAATAGTCGAGGCAGGTTCCGTTGATCACCACTCGGGACCGACCGACTGCATTGATCAACGGCCTGCCGGCAGCGCTGCCCAGCACGTACACGTCCCCGCCCTTCGCTCCATACATGAACGTTTGTCCAGTATCTCCGTGGATCACCAGTTTTCCCGATTTCATGATGTTGGCAAGCTGATCCTGCGTCGAGCCGTGCACATGGATCTCCGCGCCGTCAAGGCCGGACCCCAGGTAGTCACCGCTGCTGCCGTACACATAGACTCGAAGGCGCGAAGTTTCGGGGCCTAGACCACAACCGATGAATCGATGGCCGCGAAGGTCATAGAGAAGCACACGCTTCCAGCCCTGCTGGGCGGCATTCACGAGGAACTGGGCTAGTGAGTCCGGTCCTTCCGGTGGAAAACCGGTTGCCCGACAGGCAAGGATCTGCTCGGACCCTTTGGGCGGTCGGAGCGACGTTTTCTCCTTCCACGCGATTGAGCGGTAACTGCTCTCCCGCCCCTGAGCGAGCGATGGAAAACTGTCAAAGATTTCATACAGACAGCGTTCGATGAGTTCGAGCATTGAACTTCGCTTCTTCGATCCGGTGGAGTAAATCCGGTCCAGGAGCAGAGTAAGCAACTCGATACAGCTCCTCCGCGCATGCTCGTCCGTCCGAGAGATTCCCACAACGCTCCTGCACAGATACCAGAACGAGCGAAAATCCAGCTCGGCAATTTCACTGCTAAGTTGACGGAAAAGCGCCTGGGGGTCTGAGTGATGGTCAATCTTGATCGGTACGTTCGCGGACTCGGGAAGAGACTGGAGTTCAGCTGGGTCGTAGCGGTGTTTCGCTCTTGGTGGCTCGATGACGGTACCGAATTTGTCCGTGCAGACCAATCGCCTGTCCTGCATACTTCCGCCTACGGCCTCCCTACGGGATGGTAGATCGTCGGGGGGCTCGTCCGCGTGGTGTCGCTCCTTCACGGTGAATATGAAGGCGCCACCGTCTGTGTAGCTTCCTCCGCGGGCATTCCAGTAGAGGTCGGCGCGCGACCAGAAGCGAGAGTCCTCGCTCTGCAGACTTCGGAGAAGTGCATCGATTGCCTGTTTTTCTGAAGCGATGAACCCGATCTGCGTTTCACCTTCCTGGAGCGCGAAGACCTGCGGGCGCAGCATCGACGTGTCGGTGATGCCGAGAAGCTGATACTGCCTGCGACGGGCGTCGGTCCTGCCGATGATGAAAAACCACGGTCCGTCGGGAGAGCTGTGGATATGGGTGTCCTGGATCTCCTGATACGTCTTCCTTTTTTCGGCCGGAAGCATCTCCAGATCACGCTCGGTCGTCGGAGCAAGCGCCTCGATCACATACTCGAGCGGATAGTCGTAGACTCGATTGAGAAGGTCAAACAGGAGAACCGACACCTCCGTGTCAGTCAGAAACAGGGGAACGATGTTTCGCTGGGCAAGGTATTCCGTGATACCGTAGTAGTTTGCAAAATCTCCGTTGTGAACGAGGGCTTCGTCCAGACCGATGAAGGGATGCGACCCTCCGGGATGCCAGACTTTCCCCTTTGTCGGATATCGTTGATGACCGATCAAAACGTGGGCTTCGAGCTCTTCGAGCTGGTAGTACCGAATCATCTGCTGCGCATACCCGACAATCTTAAAGACCAGCATATTCCTGCCGTGCGATAGCACGAACGCCTTTCGATCTCGGTCGGGCGCGTAGAACTTGCTGTTAATGCGGAAACTGTTTTGAAAGATAAACTCGTCCTCCGCTTTGCGGCGATCAAGCGCTCCGAGACTATTCCCCTCGGCGAACGCGTCGATGGCTTCCGGTTTTACTCTGCAAAAGTACCTCCAGACTTGCGGCGGTTCAACTTCAAGCCCTTCGACATCCCGGTAGTTCTTGATGGAGGGAACACGGTTTGCGTGGTGGACTTCGAGGAGTGAGCGGATGAATTCGTCCTCGAGCTGTGTTCTGCACGACGGGTCGAGATAGGCGATTTGCAGCAGGTAATCCTCATCGAGGATGGCTTGGGAGATACCAAGCTGTTTCGGGTTAAGACCCGCTGCGGCGATGCCTCCTCCTTTTCCGTTCCCGCGGTTTTTCATCTGCAACATAGGGGCAAGGAGGTGTTTCGCCTTTATGTGAACGGAGGAGGCTACGCCAATGACCCCGCAGCCCCCCTCAGCTTCGACTTTGCGCTTGGGCAGTTTGCGCCCCTCGATGAGAGGTCGCCGTGACTCGACTAGGTGCTCAACCAAGTATGATTGTTGATGGTTCATCAACTTCCAGCTAAATGCATCGGAACATAAATCTAGCCTTCATTTGCCTGGAAGAAATCCCATATCACAAGATCCAAGATCCAAGTAAATCTCAAATTCCAAGGTTCGAAACAGGAAGTCATTTTACTCTCTGGAGTATTGAAGAGAATATTTTCTTCAGCTCGACCGTTTCATTGATGAGCATTGAAGCCGCTCCGATGAAGTCATCAGCGTTGGTATCTCTTATGAGCCGTAACCAGTAGCCGCTTTCCTTGGACTCTCTTCGGCAGATCTTGATTCTCATCATAAAATCTTTCTTGCCGAGTGAATCATTTGCTTCGGTGTAGTTCGCTCCAATCGATGCAGACGATCGTATCAGCTGTTTAGCATATTCAATATTCGACGATGTTTTCGCTAGTGTTCTACAGAAGAGAGCAACATTCTTGGCAAACGTAAAGGACCGCTCCTCAAGGTCGAAAACTCTCCTGCTTGATACTTCTGGCATAACGGGTGAGTGTGCTTGTGAGATACGAGTTCGAGTAGGTTGTCCTCAACGACTGGCTGCAGTTGAATGGAACAATGTACCGACACACCGCTGAAAGTCATAATGTTTCTTGTTTAACGATTTGGGAATTGGAAATTAATTGTATCTTGGTGCTTGGTACTTG
>JBHHZW010000004.1:0-27764 GCA_046758305.1 Bacteroidota bacterium
AAAACTCCATCTTGTGTCGGTAGAAATAATCGTCGTCAGAGCCCAGGGTGGGCTTCACCTCCAAAGTCTTGAAGCCCCCGATGTGGTTGAAAGCATCTTCCACCCGGTGTCGTTTCAACTTCAGCTGTGCTTCGTAGGAGAGGTTCTGCCACCCGCATCCACCGCATACACCGAAATAGCGGCACCGCGGCTCCACCCTTTGAGAGGAAGGGACCAGAAGCTTGACCGATACAGCCTCTGCAAAATTCCGCGTCGACTTGACGATCCGCGCCAGCACCCGGTCGCCAGGAACTGCATACCTCACGAACACCACAAACCCATCTACCTTCGCGACCCCTCGTCCTTTTTCGGCGCTCGTCTGAACCTCCAGCTCTATTTCTGACCCCGTTTGCAGCATTGCCATAAGAACAAAACAGCCGTCGGTCCCTTCAAGCAACTGTCCCACAGGGAACCAACGGCTTTCTCCGTACTGTCTCTTGACCGCCCAGTTTACTTAAGATAATACTTGAGAGGGTTCGGGGAAGTCCGACACTCCTCTGCAATGCGGATTCCACGCACTGTACCCCGATCGCGGAGCTCATACAGCCGTGGGACCAGCTTATCGCGCAACTCCACAGGCGTGAGTGGATTGATGAAAATGCTCGTCCCACCCTCAAAGCCTGCTGGCACATTGATGCGCCACTTAATCAGCACATGCCACGGCATTTTGTAGACGGCGTCGACAGGAGTGTAGTACCATTCTTCGTTGCAGGAAATCTGGCTGCCCATTGCAGCGTGACATGCAAGGACGAGGTCGCTGATACCACGAATTTCTTCCTCCGTGTGCTCGTAGGGACGCCCTGCCTGAGAGCGAGAGTAGATTTCGATCGTCGGAAAGCGGTGACCGATTCCAACGAATGCGACTGCCTGTTCGTTCTCAGCGAAAACCAGGTTGTGGTAAGCCGCGAAGTTGGCGCCATGATCATTAAAAGCGTTTGGGTCTTCCTGCAACATACGAATCTGCTGTTCAATCGATGACCCCCATTCGTCTAAAGCAACCAACTGCTTGTGGAGATGGTCAAAGGAGGCTCCGGCGGGTCTCAGCCAGTTCTGGAACACGCTGATGTAGCGAGCGTACATGTTGTTTTCCAGGATGTCCCGCATCGCATCGATCGTGAGCTTGAAGTACTGGTAGTGTTCTTCAAGGGTCATCTCGCCTGACGAATACAGCTCCGAGTCCCATTGAGCATCGGGTTTGTAATGGAGGCGCGCGCTGATCAACTCGTGGCCACCGCCGAAAAAGGCGTCCGCCATCGCGACCTTCTCCTCGATGGAGAGCTTCTCGATTTCGTTCTCGCTTTTGCCCTGCTGCCTCATTTTATAGTTGAGCACGTCGATGATATGCTTCAGTCCAGCAGGATTCGCAAGGTATTCTTCCTTCCACCGTGCCTTCGCCGGCCTCATTTTGTAACTGTAGTTCTTGCGCCAATAATCGATCGGCACGATTTCGAACAAATTCGTGACGCGACGAAACTCCGCAACCGTCTCGAAATACCGATCGGGAGGAACTCGGTCGAGCTGTTCATACTGTCCGTCACGTTTCACCAATCGGGATTTCTCCGGGGGTGTTTCATAGTAACGTGCCTCACAGAAACTGCAGTAGTTTTCTTTTCCCTTCCTCTCCAGTCGCTTCGCAATCGTATGTCCACCGTTGGCAATCGGCTTATTGCCGCGACCCGGTACCGCCCAGACCTCGGTCCCGGTGAAGGGATTCACCTGCTTCACCGTTCCATCTGGCATGATGTTATAGTAGACGTTGTCGTGCATACGAAATGCAGTACCTCCCGTCATCATTGTGCCACATACCACCTAAAAAGGCATCCCATTATACACATGCGACAGGACAATTGCAATTTCAGGGGCTTTTGAAGGTAGGAAATGAGCCGTGCTCAAGCGCTTTCAACTCCGTTGACAGGATAGGTACGTACTGTAGGCTTTTCAAGGACTTACGTCAATACTGGAACTTCCATCACACCTCGGTTGAGCCCTTGAGGAGCTGTTCAACCTTAAGAGGGCTATCGGCCTCTGCATAGAAGCGGATCAGCGGTTCTGTGCCCGACGCGCGAACGAGCAACCATCCGTTATCGACGAAGTACTTGAAACCGTCGATCGTCTCTACTCGGGTCACCTTGTAGCCGCCGATCGAACCAGTTCCTTTCTTGAATCGACTGATAATCTGTTCCTTCTGTTGCGGAGTGATGTGCCAGTCGACCCGTTTGAAGTGATGTTCACCCAGTTCATCCATCAACTCCTGAACTAACCCACTCAACTTCATCTTTCGAACCGCCATGATTTCACAGAGAAGAAGTCCCACGTAGATTCCGTCCCGCTCTGGAATATGCCCCTTCACCCCTAGACCTCCACTCTCTTCACCGCCGATCAGGACTTCGCGCTCCGTCATCAGCCGACAGATGTGCTTGAAGCCAACGGGTGTCTCGTGTAGTTTCAGTCCGTACTTCGCACACTGCTTATTCACCATCTCCGTCACTGAAATGGATTTGACAACCTCTCCCGTCCATTTCTTCACCTCGACGAAATATTTGAGGAGCAGTGCAAAGATACGATGGGAATCCACAAAATTACCTTTCTCATCAACGGCACCGATTCGATCGGCATCACCATCCGTCGCAATTCCAATGTCATACATTCCGGATCGGACAGATTCGATCAGCTCCTGCAAATTGTGTTCAAGAGGCTCGGGATTTAACCCACCGAAGGACGGATTATACACCGCCCGGAGCTGCTTGACTCGAGGAAGTAAATGCTCCATTGTGTTCAAGCCGGCACCGTGCATCACGTCGTAGATGATCTTGAGCCCCGACTGTTCGATGAGACGGAGGTCGAGTTTCTGCTTCAAGTCAGTGATATAGTCTTTCTTCAGGTCAACAACTTCCACTATCCCGTTCTTTTCGAGATCGACGAGAGGCTGTAACCTGACTGTCCCGCTCTCCTTGAGAATCATTGCAAGGAGTTCCTCCACACGGGATGCCATTTCCGGATGCGCAGGGCCACCATACGAGCCCTTTATTTTAAAGCCGTTGTACTTTGAGGGATTATGGCTAGCAGTGATGACAATTCCTCCCGCAGCGCTCAGATTCTTGACAGCAAGAGAGACTGCAGGAGTCGGAACAATCGTTTTCGCTAGGCGAACTTTCATCCCAGCACTGCCGATAACCTTAGCCGACCACTCTGCGAATTCCTTCGAGAGGAACCGCGAGTCATAGCCTACGATGATGCCGTTCGGCGCGTTCTCGTGGCGTTCAAAGTACTTCGCCGTCGCAAGGGCGACTTTGCCCACGTTTTCAAACGTGAAGTCGTCCGCGATGACACCGCGCCAACCGTCTGTGCCGAATTTAATCTTCATAAGGAATGAGCTCGCCCCACCGCTCCAGTCTGCATTAGTCCCGTTTGACCTTAAAAGCCGCCAAGCCGGCGTAGACCGCGTTCGTATCGAGCTCCTGCTCAATGCGAATGAGCTGATTGTATTTCGCCACGCGGTCGGTGCGACTCGCGGAACCGGCCTTGATCTGCCCGACGTTCGTCGCCACCGCGAGGTCCGAGATCGTCGTATCCTCAGTCTCACCCGAGCGATGGCTGATGACGGCGGTGTAGCCGTTTCGCTTGGCAAGTTCAATGCATTCGAGCGTCTCGGTCAACGTTCCGATTTGATTTACCTTGATCAGAATCGAGTTCGCCACACCCCGTTCGATACCGAGGTTCAGTCGCTCCACATTCGTGACGAACAGGTCGTCACCCACAAGCTGCACGCGGTCGCCGAGCGCCTCGGTCAATAGTTTCCATCCCTCCCAATCATCCTCGGCCATTCCGTCTTCGATGGAGATGACCGGATACTGGTTCACGAGCTTTTTCCAGAATTGAACCATCTGCTGTTTTGTTTTCCTCGAACCGTCAGACTTCCGGAAAACGTACGCGTCGCCCTCGTAGAACTCGCTGGCCGCCGGGTCGAACGCGAGAAAGATGTCTTTTGCCGGTTTGTAGTTCGCCTTCTGGATTGCCTCAAGGATTACCTCGATTGCCTCCTCGTTGGACTTCAGATTCGGGGCGAACCCGCCCTCGTCTCCCACCGCCGTGGTGGAACCCTTCTTGGTGAGGACTGACTTCAGGGAGTGGAAGACCTCCGCTCCCATCCGAAGCGCCTCGGCGAAGCTCGGAGCATTTGCGGGCACGATCATGAATTCCTGCAGGTCAACGTTGTTGTCCGCGTGTTTGCCGCCATTCAAAATGTTCATCATGGGGACCGGCAGCATCTTAGCGTTGCTGCCGCCAAGGTATCGGTAGAGCGGCTGCTTCAATGCGAGAGCAGCAGCTTTCGCAACCGCCAGGGAGACGCCGAGGATCGCGTTCGCACCGAGGGAACTCTTATTCGGAGTGCCGTCGAGTTCAATGAGGAGTCTGTCGATTCGCACCTGGTCCAACACATCGAATCCATTCACAGCGTCTGCGATTTTCTCGTTCACGTTTTTCACTGCCTTAAGGACACCTTTGCCGGCATAGCGCGCCTTGTTCCTATCGCGCAACTCCACTGCCTCATGCTCGCCCGTGGAAGCACCGCTTGGAACCGCCGCACGACCGATGATGCCAGATTCCAACACGACGTCGACTTCGATCGTCGGGTTGCCACGAGAGTCGAGGATTTCACGTGCGTACACATCTACGATAGCGGTCATTGGAGTTCCACCAATGGACGGATAATCTGGGGCAAGAAGGGAACAATTGCAATAAACGTAAAACTCGAAAGAACTTCAACGCAGGTACAGTTCGGTGACGATAAATCCGACGGCCCTACTGTGTCTCATCGTGCAGTCTTTTAAGAATTTGGAGCATATCAGATTCAAGACTCTGCTTCGGCGTTTCGACGATCCTTCCGAGCTCCACTCCATCCTTATAGATGATGACCGTCGCCACGAGCTTGAGGCCATGTTTCTTCGCAAAATCATCACCGCTCTGCTTGGCTCTGTTTACAGCGCACAGCTTCACTCTTTCCCCAGGGAACCCGACAGTATCCAGTATTTTCATCAGCCGTGGGAGTTCCCTCCTTGTGTCGCTGCACCAAGTTCCGTAGAAGACAAGGAGCTTGATGTCGTCGGTGAAAGTTTCCTTCAGTCGTTCAGTAAGGGTCGTGTCAGGCTTGTAGCCCGAGTATCCCCTGTCGAACCAATGATGGTAGGGGTATAGAGTATCTGTCAAGATACTTCGCGGCGTGAAGCCGACAGGGACTCGTACACCCGTCCTGTCTCTTTCAAACCTAATTGTGGAATTCTGCGCAGTGCTCGAGGCGAAAACAAGGACTGCAAGGAGAAAAACTTCGCAGGGGAATACACGTGCCCGAAAAAAATTCGTTGAATCCATTTTCTCCACTTGTTTCATGCTTTTTTTCTCCTGGAAGTTTTCGAGTATATCTCATGTGAAGTAGCCATATTGTCCAGTGCACATCGTCTGCTCAAGGATGTTTTTTGCGTTTGAGCTGACAGCACAGCGGCATTGGTGGCTCAAACTACGCTCATAAGCAACCTTCCCTATCTGCTCACGACCGCGGATTCAATCCTCTCTCGGACAGCGTCGAACACCTCTTTGGTCTCGAGCAACTTCATGCATTTCATATATCCCTCGCCTTCCTTGTCGCAAAAATCCAGATGACAGGGATGACACCAGACATCCTTTCGGAGAGCGAGGTGACCATCTTCACGATTGTACGGGAACCAGATCTCCTCTTCTCCGGGACCGAAGATCCCAATCGTCCTTGTTCCAACCGCAACTGCCATATGCATCGGACCTGAGTCGTTCGCAACATACACATGAAAGAAGGAGAGAACAGCCGCCAGCTGCCGAAGCGGGAGAACGTCAAGCACTTTGATGGATCCGACGCATCGAGCAGAGATTTCCCCAATCAATTGCCGTTCCCTCGGACCCATCGTAAAGACAACCTGCGCTCCGAGTTTCGCGATCAAAAGATCTGCCAGTTCCGCGAACCGCTCTTTGTCCCACATCTTGGCAGGCCAGGAGGCCCCTGGATATAACCCGATGATCGGCCGGTCGAAGTCAATCCCTTGCCAGTGCAAATAGATCCGCGCCTCGCGCCGTTCCTCCTCCGACAAGAAAATTCTTGTTTGACGAGAGGTCAGCGGCAGCCCTGCCGCCTGCAGGTACTGTGCGTGAAAGTCGATCGCAGTCTTCGGCATCCCGTCGTCAGCGACCCGATGGGTGTACAATCGGCTGCGCGGCCTTCCCCCTGCGCCAATGCGCACTCGAGCTCCTGTCGCGTAGGTCAGGAGGGCGCTGCGAGGGTTGCTGAAGAGGTCGATCGCAAGGTCAAAACCGCGCTTCCGCAGCCGTGGGTACACAAACAGGCCCTTGGAGAAGCTGGAATTCGGATTGTACGCAAAGATTTCGTTCAGATACGGGTTGCCTTCAACGAGCGTTACCCCAGGGAGTTCGCCAAGGTAGGCTATGTAGGCATCGGGTAGTGCATCGCGAATCGACTTGATGATCGGCGTCGTCAGTACAATGTCGCCGATAAGCCGAAGACGCGTCAGCAATACGCGCTGAAAACGAGAGTGCACGTTCGTATCACGCAGAAAATATGATTGCTCGAAAAAATAAAATACTGAACGCCCTACTGAGAGTCAAGGTACCTTCCGGCGAACTCGGACATCCAGTCACACCGTTCGATCCAGTCGTCCACAGTGTTCTGATAATACATCGGACGTCTGAAGTTGAGCGAGGTCCAGAAGTATATCTTCGCTGGTTGAAACTGTGCGAGGTAGTAAAGGTTCAGACCTTGCGTGTATGCAGAGAGATACTTGAGGAATGGATGAGAGAGTGATTCGGAGTTTTCGCTCAAGACTTCCCTCGACCGTGTGAATTCACCCTGATGATGGAGAACTCGGCCTAACAAAAAGGAGGACAGACCAGAGCGCGGTTGAGTCTCTCGCAGCCGCTCCAATACATCGACTCGAGCGCTATCTGATAAGTCCGCGATGATAACCTCTCGGAATGCGGCACTCAATTCTGGATCCGCAAGGATGAGAAGTCGCACCTGCGCCGCCTCGTTGGAGAAATCGGAAAGGTTCATCCGGAGAAGCTGTGTATATTGATCCTCCGCTTTTTCGTATTCATCAGTTTCCCAGTACGCGTCTCCGAGGAAGAGCCGCAACTTCACGAGCAAGGGGGCAAGCAGTGTGTCTTCAAGAGCCAACGAGGCGACTTCCTCCACGCGACTCCAATCGCCTGTTCGGGAATGGGATCGCACGAGTCCGACAATCGCATCGGGATTTCTGCTGAGCGCATACGAGCGGTGGAACAACTCGATCGCCTTTTCGTAATCCTTTTTTCGGAAGTACAACCAGGCTTCGCGACTGATGTTTGCGAGAACGCGAGCGCACACCTTCTGAAAGATGGAAGGACGGAGGAACAGGTACCGAATCGCAGCGTCCGAATCATCCTGAACCTCGATACGCGTGAGGAACCGCTTCCACTCCCGGAGAAGTTCCCGCTGCGTGCGCCCGTACACGTCGGTCAGGTTTCCCCATGCGTATGCTCGCTTAAACTTTTCGATGCCGTACCGACCGATCAAGTAGCGGATGAATGAGCCGGCAAGTACATAGCTCGTTGTTGAAGGACTCCGAACGAAGCCGCCGAAGGTCAGGATCGACTCAACCCTCGATACGTCGGACACAACCCCAAATCTGAACATCCCGGCAGCATACTCATGGAGAGTCCGATTCCCCCAATCCCACTCGACGGCCATAGCTATGCCTTCCATCAATCCCGGACTCACGCTCAATCCGGCAAGCGGAATCCCGAAATTAGCCGCGAGGACGTGCACGAGCTCGTGCTTGAGGACTTGCTCCACTGACTCTGCATTGAGGTGCATCTCACGGAGCCACGGCTTTGTGACGTTCGTTGTCCCGCTCCCGATGAGATTCCGTTTGAGTTCTGCGGTAGGGTAGAGGTAGGAATCGATCTTTTCGGGTATACGGACGTTGAGGGCGCGAGCGACCTGCTGGAGCCGAAACTCGTGCTCCGCGGCAATCCAGGTAATGCGATTCTCATCGACCGACCGTCGGTCGTAGTAGATCTGGAAGTGGCGGGTCTTCCGCAGCGACCCAAGCTTTTTCTGGATAAAGCCGTGCGATGTCTCGAGCCGCAATTCCTCTCGCTCCACAATCAAGAACGCGAGGAGAACAAAGCTGACCAAGAGGACCCCTGAACGCACACCATCGCGGAAAAGGTGCTTCAGGGAGAGGAACCTGTTCACAAAGGATCCATCGGACTGGGCATGTTGCACGACTGTCATCGATACCATGAAGAAGACGGCCGCTAAGACGAGGGTCGCGAGACGAACGACCACGAGTGACCAGGACACTGTCAGCGTCTCATCGTAGCTGAAACCGGGAAAATAACCGTAAAGCACGTTATATGAAAAGAGCTGCGGACTGAAGTAGCCGAGATAGATGGGATGAAGAAGCGTGACGAAAGTGATCAAGATAAACCAGAGATACGATTGTCGAAATATCACCGCGCAGAACTTTCCGAGCGCAACCGCATAGAACACACTCACGACTGGAATGAGGAGAAAGAAGCCCAGTCCCTCGACAACGGAGCAATTCTTCACGAACAGAGCGTTGACCGAGATAATCACCAGGGGCGCGGCGAGAGTGAGAAGACTCACAATAGTGGTACCCAGAAACAGATCTTGAAATTGAGGTGGCGCAATTCGAGGTTCAAGGCTCAGATGTCTGCGAACGAGCGCAATCGTGCTGAGCCCGATCGCTATTCCAGCGAACAGACCAAGTGCAGCTGAGAACTCGTAGCCGAGGTAGTTGAAGAGGGACATTCGAGAGAGGATCAGGGCGCAGAGAGTGAGGAAAAGAGAGGCTATGAGGATAGGCTTGCTTCGGATCAGGTCGCCGATGTTCATCTACGGGAGGATTAATGTCGGGATCAGAATTCTTCCCCTGACACGCGCTGGATGTCTGCGCCTAGGAGCTGGAGCTTTTTCTCGATCTTTTCATAGCCCCGGTCTATGTGGTAGACGCGCAGTACCTCGGTGGTTCCCGCTGCCACCAATCCAGCAAGGATGAGTGAAGCTGAGGCGCGCAGATCGGTAGACATCACCTTCGCAGCGGTCAGTTTTTTGACTCCCCGTACCACTGCAACGTTCTTGCTGAGTTCAATGTTCGCACCAAGGCGGTTAAGTTCGAACACATGCCTGAAGCGGTCATAGTAAATTGTCTCTGTTACCACGGCAGTTCCTGTGGAGCAACTCATCAGGGCAATCCACTGCGCTTGCATATCGGTCGGGAAGCCAGGATAGACCGCAGTCGTGATATCGACGGGCTTGATTTCCTCCGCTGCTTGGACTTCCACGCAATCCTCGCCCACCGTGATCTGTGTGCCGGCGTCCTCCAGCTTTGCGAGCAGCGCGGTCAGGTGGTTCGGTTTGCATCGCGCGACTCGGATTTTTCCCCCGGCCATCGCACCTGTGATCAGGAAGGTCCCGGCCTCGATGCGGTCCGGGATGGTTTCGATGTCAGTTGGATGGAGCGCATTGGTACCTTCGATCTCGAGCCGGTTCGTTCCGATGCCTGCAATCTTCGCGCCCATGTTCACAAGAAACTGTGCCAACTGGACGATTTCAGGCTCCATCGCCGCGTTCTGGATAAGCGTGGTCCCTCTGGCAAGCACGGCTGCCATCATGACATTGCCGGTTGCTCCCACGCTTGACACGTCGAAGGCAATCCGCGCAGCTTTGAGGCGTTTCGCTCGAGCGATGATGTATCCGGCCTCCAGTTGTACATCGGCGCCGAGTTTCTTCATGCCATCGATATGGAGGTTGACCGGTCGTGGTCCCCAGGCACAGCCGCCCGGCATGGAAACTTTCGCATAGCCGTACCGGGCAACCAGAGGACCAAGGACATAAATCGAAGCACGCATTTTTTTGACGTGCTCATAGGGTGCTTCAAACTTGTTGACCCGGAACGTGTCGAGGGTGAGCGTGTGGTTATCTCGTTTGAACTCGACGCCCATCGTCTTCAGCAGGCTCTGCATCGTCGTGATGTCGCGCAGGTCTCCGGTATTCCTCAGCTCGTACTTTCCGCCCGCAAGCAGCGTGGCTGGCATGAGCGCAAGCGTAGCGTTCTTGGCGCCGCTCACATTCACCACGCCGTTCAGTTTCTTGCCGCCCTGAATGATGAATCTGTCCAACGAATTCGGTCACCGCTGATTGTTTGAGAACGAAAACCGAGAAAATTACCGAAAACTTTCCTGAAAAGTCAAACTTCTTGATTCCGCTCGTTCGAGTGCTTGATCGTTACATTCTTGAATTTCGGAGGAAATCGTTCTATATTGCTGTGAGATTTTCTCAACTAGCCTGTGCAACCCACCAACAAGATCTTCGTCACCGTAGCCGGCAACATCGGCTCAGGAAAATCATCGCTCACCAGACTCTTGAGCGAGCACTACGGCTGGCGTGCCTTCTTCGAGTCGGTGGATGACAACCCGTACCTCCCCGACTTCTACCGCGACATGAAACGGTGGTCGTTCCACCTCCAGGTCTACTTTCTCTCCAAGCGCTTTCAGGACCACAAGAAGATCGTCGAGGGAGGTGAATCGGTCATCCAAGACCGCTCCATTTACGAGGACGCAGAGATCTTCGCGCGCAACCTGCACCAAATCGGTCAGATGGACGAGCGCGACTACAAGAACTACCGTGCTCTGTTCCAGGTCATGTCGGCGTTCCTGAGGCCCCCGGATTTACTGATTTTTCTCGACGCACGCATCGACACGCTGATGGGGCAGATCACAAAACGAGGGAGGGAATTTGAGCAGAGTATCAAGCGGGAATACATCGAACAACTCGACAAACACTACCACGATTGGATCAAGCGGTACAAGCTCGGACCCCTCCTGGTGATTCCTTCCGACCACGTGGATTTCGTTCACGAGCGTGGGGACTTCAATCGCGTACTCATGCTCGTGCAAGCCAAGTTGCTCGAAATCGGTTACCGGCCTGCCTCTTCAAACTAAAAATCCCCACACGGGGAGCTGCCCGTGTGGGGATTCGCAATACGATAAGCCGTCTACATCAAGTCCACTCGCACCATTTTGAGTCCGCCTAATCCTGCAGCGATGACGAGGAATGTGCCATTGTAAGCTACATGGTTCACTGACTGCAAATTATCGAATTGGAGTTGACCCAAAACGGTTAGATTCAACGGATCTTCACTTCCACTCTGATCGAACGGTACGGCTGCTTGCGCGACGTAGACTCCCGCTTCTCCGTTTGAGATAAACATGAGATCACCTGCAACTGATACAGCATTCGTAACAACCTTCGACGGATCAAGGCCAAGCGAGGCGGGGTCGGGCCTCGGTACAGATCCGACGACTGTTCCTGTGTTCACGCTGAGAACCTGCACCCCTCCGGTCCCAGCTGCGATGAACGCCTTCCCTCCCACGACTTGCACTGTGGACTTCGACTCGGGGATGTCGGCACCGGTGAAGGTGAATGTGTTCAGCACACTCAGGCTGGCCTCATCAAAAACGCTAATCTGTCCTGGTGTTCCACCCTGCACGACAACCACTTTCCCACCATCAACATCTACCCACCGTGCATCAATCAGGTCAAAAGAATCTTTCAACGCCAGTGTCGTCCGGTCGAAAACTGACAGCCTGCCGTTGTCACCGGATGTGACGTAAATATTGTTACTGGATAGAGCAACAGACGTCCCGGCAAAACTTGTTAGGGGAAACCGCTGGTTACCCTCAAGCACTAATTTGTCTTTGGTCATGTTCATCACCTCGAAAACGGCGGGATAGGGAAACATGGCATCTCCAGTGGCTTCCGCGAGGTACACTTTATCTGCATCATATGAAACCGAACTTATGTCAGAGTCGTTGAACAGCGCCTCCGATTTCAACTTTGGAACCCCACTCGGTGGAAATTTAAACACATCGATGCCGCCCAAATACTGGCCCCCCCGCATATTGTAACTTACGATAGCTCTGTCGTCCAACTTCATCGCTGTCGAGGTAGCCTGGACAACCTGTCCACTAACCGTAGGAGGTATCACTTCGGCAACGAGCGTTAGGGAGAAAGCTTGGAGCCGCGTACGTTTCGCCATCAGTCCAAAGCCACCACTGCCAATTGGAACTTCCTGATCAAAGTAACGAACTCTCGGATCGAGGGCGCTTTCATCGTTCGTAATCGAAATCCGCTCATTTGATTGGTTGCCGGGTGCATCAACGGGTCCTACAACATCGTCGCTGCAGGAGTAATGGATGAGAGCAATTGCCGAAAGGACCAGAACGTACGTTCTACTCGTGCTCTTCATAACGATTATTCCTTCTGCTATTACGGAGTGTCACTTCCAAGGTTACAACTTTGCGAGATGAATATCCACTGCCGGATCGGCTGGCGTGACCCAGGTCACCAACATTCGCTCTCTCCGACACCTCTTTTCCTTTTTCCCGCCAACGCGCAAAGCGCAGCCCTCAATTCTGACTTTTCTCAGAAGATCCACGGGTCCCCCTTGGATCGTTCGGGACGAAATCGCATCAACTCGCAGAAATCTGCAGGAAGGGTTCCATGAATCGGCCAGAGAAGAACAACGTGAGATCTATGTGGAGGAGACACGATCGGGCACCAAGCCGAGGAGAAAAACGTCACTCGTAGCGGAGTACCTCGATCGGGCTCAAGTGCGCAGCCTTCTGGGGGGATAGAATTCGAACAAGATTCGGACGGCTGCAGAGAATCCAATGGCTCGGAGAATCGCGCGCGGGGGGACAAGTATAGGCCAGCTGGCAACATGCGAGATCAAGCCGCAGCTCGTCACACCGAACACGATGCCAATCTACCCACCTATGACGCTCAACACCATTGCCTCAATGGGTAACTGGCAGGGAATGTCGCGACGCCCTGCGTCGATGGACATGCGGATGCCAAGTCTCCTAAAGAGGCGGAAATGCGAAAAGGGACCTCGAGGGGTCCCTTTAGTTTTTCGTGTCTCTCAGGGCAAAGCCCCGACGGAGACTTCGTCCATGCCTTCGGCACAAATCTTCAATTCGCGCGGAGATACCGTTGATAGCGCGCGGGTTGCTCGAGCAGGTAGAGTGCTGTCTGGAGGGGCTGATCGTACGGGAAGGTTGATCTGATGCGCCCTTCTTCTCCCTGGTAACGAGCTATGATCTCGGCTTCCAGCCTTTGAAGAATCTCCTCCCTGGATTGTTCGAAGGCATGAAGTTTTTCTACTTCGATCTGTGTGGAGACGTCTTCAATCCCTCGTTCGATCGCAGTACTGTACTTGGAGTCCTGGACTAGTTTCTTCAACTCCGTGAGTTTGACTTCCAATCCATCCTGGTAGGTAAACTGATGGTCGCTGACGTACTTTCGAAACTCGCGCAGAATGTCGTCGGTGATTGCCACCTCATCAGGCATCTCCCGATGGGAGGAGTAATAGTGGGTTGCAAACTTGAAGAACATCGCTTTGCGGAGGAGTTCTTCGTAGAGTTTGCTGCGCCGCTGCTCGTCCACCACCGTATCCGGCATGATCCCACCGGCCTCATACACTGACCGACCATTCTTCGTTTTGTAGGTTCTCTTCAGTGTATCCGAGATGGGAAAAAACACGCCGCCGTCGTTTTTGTGCAAGTAATCGATCTCTTGGATTGATCGACCACTCGGAGTATAATACTTTGCAGTGGTGATCTTCAATTGTGTGTTGTAGCCGAGTGGAGTGATCGTTTGAACAAGTCCTTTTCCGAACGTCCGCGTACCGACGATGAGCCCGCGGTCCAGGTCCTGCACGGCGCCAGCAACAATTTCGCTAGCGCTCGCGCTCTTCCGGTTGACAATCACCACCAAGGGTACGTCCCCCAACATCGGCTCTTCACTCGCATGGTACGACTTCTCCGAATCAGGAGTGCGCCCCCGTGTACTCACGACAAGGTTACCCTTCGGAACAAACTTGTCTACGACATCGACCGCTACGTCGAGGAGGCCACCAGGGTTATCACGGAGGTCAAGGATGACGCCACGGATCGTGCCCGTCAACTTCAGGCGTTTAATGGCCATCCGGAGCTCGTCTCCCGCGCGACGGGAGAACCGATCGAACTTGATATACGCAATTCCATCCCTCAGGTAATCGCTGTAGGAGATATTCTTCACCTGTATTTCCTCGCGGATCAGCACAAACTCGAGCGGCAGTGCCTCGCCTTCCCGGTCGATTTTCATGTGCACTTCAGTGCCGGGAGTTCCACGAACCAGAAACCGAACGTCCAGCGGTTTTATCCCGGTGGTCGATTTCCCATCGATCTCGATGATCCGGTCGCCGACCTCCAGCCCCTGCTTCTCTGCGGAGTACCCTTTCATGACGGAAATCACCGTGATGAAGCCATCTCGCATCCCGATCGTGACGCCGATGCCGCCGTACTTGCCGGTCGTGATCAACTCCACCTCTTCGCTTTCCATCTCATCAATGAAAACCGTGTACGGGTCGAGAGCTTCCAGCATCCCGTCAATGCCCGCACGCATGAACTTCTCCGGGTCCACCGTATCCACGTAGTTCGAAGCGACCTCCTTGTACACTCGACCGAAGATGTCGATGCTCTTGTTGATCTTGAAGAAGAATTCTGAATCTGTGGTCAGCATGAATCCCGTGACTGTGCCGGCGAAGAAAACCACTGCCAGGACGAACAGAACCGTCTTCGTTATAGAAACCTTCTTCCCCATGGACAACATTCCTCCGATCTCTTTACCTTTGCTGTTGAATCGACGGCGTGCGCTCCGCTATTACCTTGCAGACCTGCTCATGAATTTGTTCAACCGGCAGCGAGCCGTCCAGCACCACGAATCGGGCCAGTTCTGCCCTCGCTGCGTCAAGATACCCTTCTCGGACACGCTCGTAGAATTTCTGACCTGAACGCTCCAACCGGTCTCTCCCCACACCTGCCTGCTTCATCCGATTCCACACATCCTCGAGCGTAAGGTCGAGGAGAAACGTCAGGTCCGGGACCAACCCGAACGTCGCGACCGCATTGATTGATTTCACGGCATCCCTGTTCAACCCTCGTCCCCAGCTCTGATACGCGACGGTGGAATCGGCGAAACGGTCGCAGATGACGACTCCGCCTTTTTTGAGCGTCGGCAGGATGACCTCAGACACCAATTGCGCTCGACTGGCGGAGAACAAGAGCAGCTCGGTGATTTGATCCATAGCCGCATGGTCTCGGTCGAGGAGAATACTTCGAATCCGCTCCGAGATCTTCGTTCCCCCAGGCTCTCGGAGGAACACCACCGCGTGGCCTTTTTGTTCCAGACGTTGAACGAGGAGGTTGGCCTGCGTAGTTTTGCCGGAGAAGTCAAGACCTTCGAAGGTGATGAGCATGCAAACGCTCTGTGTGAATCGTGCTGTTCATTAAAAATACAGATTTTCGCGTTCTTTTGCAACCATCTTGATACTCAAGCAATTTTTCCCTACTTTGCCTGCGGCGTGTGAGCTGTCGAACTTTTTTCGATGAAGAAGCAGGCTGCACATAGAGTTCCCCATCGCAAGAAAAAGGACAAGAAAGCTCAACCAAGAATCCATTCCCGCAGCGAAGATTCATCCACCATTCGAGAAGCTCTCGCCGGACATCACGATGCGTACGATAAGCTGATGAGGAAATACCATGATGCAATCTACAACCTTATTTACCGAATGGTGAGGAACAAAGAGGATGTAGAAGACCTGACACAAGAGGCTTTCATCAAAGCTTTTGCTTCGCTGCGGAGCTTCAACGAAGAGTACGCTTTCTCCACCTGGCTCTACAAGATTGCCACCAACAACTGCATCGACTACATCCGGAAGAGGAAGCTCGCAACCTTTTCCCTCAATAGACCAATCGAGTCGAAGGACGGAGAGGTTACGTTCGAAGTTCCGGATACCAGCTACGAGCCGGACAGGGCGATCATCGCCCACCAGCGTAAAGAACTGATCGAGGAAGCGATCAACAGTCTTCCGGAGAAGTACCGTCAAGTGATCATCCTTCGCCACCACCACGAGAAACATTATGAGGAAATTGCCGAGATCCTGAAATTGCCTACAGGGACCGTCAAAGCACACATCTTCCGAGCCCGCGAAATGCTCTATCGCTATCTGCGTCTGAAAATGAGGAATTACTGACCTTTTCCCGCACCGCGAAACAAGTTTGAGAGAGAAACGTAATTAAGAACAGGAGGATGTCTCGACCAAAACATGAAACACACGAAGACATACGCGATTGTTGCCCTTCTCTCCGCGACGACTTCCTCCGTCGCCGGGGAACCCTTCCTCCTTGGAACACAAGCCTACCATCACGAGATTAAGCAAACGAAAGAAAAAGAGGTTCGCGTCTCTCTCGAATCAGCCTTCGGAAAAGTGTTTATCACGAAGGGAGTTTCCGATAAAATCCTCATCGCCGATTTCCAAGACGGAAAACGCTCTGGCCCAGGAGTCGAGATCTCCTACTACATCGAGGACAATGTCGGTCACCTTGAGATGGAACCCGGCGATTGGGCCGGGATAGAGAAAACCGTAAGTGGCAAGGAGTGGAAGGTGCCGGAGCTGGAGTCAGGCGCGTGGTATCTCAAGTTTACGGATAGCGTCCCGCTGGCGTTCAATATCGAGTTAGGGGTTGGAGAGGGAGACTTCGATCTCACGGGACTGTCGGTCAAGGAGTTTAAGATGTCAGCCGGAGCGAGTAAGGTCACGGTTCATTTCGACGAGCCGAACAGAAGCATCATCGAACATATGGAGATCGAATCCGGTGTAAGCAGATTCAAATGCTATAACCTGGGCAACGCGAACTTCCGGACGCTTTCTTTCAGCGGAGGGATCGGATCGTATACGCTCGACTTCGGAGGCGAGCTCCGCAAGGAAGTGAACGTGAACATCAAGGTAGGGCTCGGTGCCGTGACGCTGATTCTTCCGCCTGACGTCGGTGCCCGTGTCATCGCCGAAGAAAGCTGGCTCTCGAAGCTCGACGTCGATCGCGGTTTTTCTCAGCGGAGAAGCGGTGAGTATGTGAGCGACAACTACAACAGCGCCGACGGGAGAATGCAGATTGACGTGGAGGCAGGTCTCGGTAGCGTAAAGATCAAGCGCTCAAGGTGAAAGGGCTTTCGCCGCCATAACCCCGATGTAGCCGGAGGCTGGTCCACTAGAGTACGGGGAGGAAAACCCGGTCTCTCTCCTGAGTGTCTCTGTTCTCTAAGACATCGTCCACGCTTACTGTACTACCACCATTTTTCTCGTCTGAAGAAACATCTCCTGGGTTCCATCCGTCGAATGCGTCTCCAGTCGATAGAAATAGACGCCGCTGCTTAGTTGCTCCGCATCAACCTCAACGCTCTGTCTCCCAGCGGACTCTTTTCCATCAACAAGAATGTCGATAAGCTCACCCAACATGTTGTAGACCGACAGGCGCACATAGCTTTCCCCTGGCAGATCGTACGAAATGACAGTGGAAGGATTGAACGGATTCGGATAGTTCTGGTACAGTTTGAAAGTAATTGGCAGAGGAGGAGCCGCGCCGTCGGACCCCTCGGTGGAGAGGACATCCCACTTCGCGCGCGCAGCGTCCACGGTGGAGCGCAACGACGATCGGTCGTCGCTCGCAAGGACGGCGTAGGAGACAACAACGCTGTCGCCGGCGTTCACCGATAGCGGTCCAACGCCGATCACGTAGGATGCATCCGTGGCATCGACCAAAGTGGCACTCACACCGGAACTCAGCGCGATCCATTTTTCCTGCTTCGTGAAGCCGTCCCACACACCCCAGTTGACTGGATCCTCTGACGGATTGCTGATTGCGCGAAATTGCGAGACAGACGAATGGCTGAGGATCGTGACACCAACATACGTCGGGATTCCTCCGGCCTCAACGTCGTACACATAGCCGAGCAGTTTTTCGCTGTCCCACCTCGCACTGTTCTCGAGTGCAGAACCAAGGTCCCAGTCGAAGTACAATCCCGCGTAGAGATTCGATAAGGCAGAGCCGCTGGTATTGTGGAGTGCATAACGGAGCACGATGTAGTCGTCGTCTGGAGAATTCTGATATGCGTAAGTCCGCAGGCCGACTTTGAGACCGACCTTGTTCGTGCCCGCATTCTCATCCGAAAACAACGAGAACGTTTCCTGGTCAGACCTAGTGCCGGGGGTGAGCGTAGCCACAGTTTGCAATGCTTGAAAGTCCTGACGTTGCTCACCACCCGTTTCATCGCGTGCAACATCGACCACACGATCACTGCCAGTGGCAGCCATGAATGCCGCTTCAAACAAAAGATTATTACCGCTTCGAAAGATGAACCCATCACCTCGCGTATTGTTCGGGTAATCATCGAAGGCTATTGTACCTTTACTCGTCACCGTCATCACGATGTTATTAATGTCGTGACTCCGAAACGTTGGGCTGACCAGAAGGCCAAAAGAGGCGTAGTCATTATACCCGCCGTCGCTAATAAGAATCGTCAGCGTGATTGATGAATTCTGAGCAGCGGTCGGCGAGATGGTAACCACAAACGGGTCGAGAGCGTTCGTCTGGGATTCAAGCGTACCGAGAGGACCCAGTGTTACAGATCCACTCTGAATGGTGAGCAACGAACTGGTCGTCGTCAACTCAAGGGACGTGTTCGTGGCGCTCTGAAGGTAGTTGGTCATCTCCACCGTGATATGAATGTTCTCTCCGGGATCGATAATCCCATCGCCATTGCCTGCTGCTGCATCGTCCACGGAGAATGCTGTCAACCGCACTGACGGTGAGCCAACCGTCAGCGCCCGAAAGGCGTTGACACGGCCAAAGCCAAGCTGCCGGCGAAAGCTCGTGTTCAGATCGTCGATCGGGTCCGCAGAGATCCGCACCTGTTCTCCTATCTGGTCCGGGGTCCAATCGGTATGAATCGTTTTCACCAGGGCCGCAATTCCTGCCGCGATCGGTGCTGCCATTGAAGTCCCGCTCCATCCAGCGGATTGATATCCTCTGTTCGGGACTGTGCTGAGGATGGTTTCGCCGGGGGCAGTGACATCAATGCCGGTTCCAAAGTTTGTGAAGCTGGATTTCTTATCGGTCGTCCCGACAGAAGCCACCGACAGCGCATGGGGGTAACCGGAAGGGTAGTGATCCGCGCTGGAGGACTCGTTGCCTGCGGCTCCCACGACCAACGAACCTTTGTCGGTAGCGTACTGAATGATATCGCGCGAGACCTGTGAAAAATCGGAACTCCCCCAACTGCAGTTGATCACATCAGCACCGTTGTCCGCAGCGTACACGATGCCCTCGTAACCGAAGAGGATTAGAGTTTCCTCCGGTGTATCGCTCGTCGTCTTGACCGGCATCAAGCGACATTGGAATCCAACACCGGCAACGCCGAGCGCATTGTCCGTCACTGCAGAGGCGATGCCGGCGACGTGGGTCCCATGTGGATTGCCTGGAGAAGGGTCGTTGTCAGGACTCCTGAAATCCGCTCCGGAAAAATCCCAACCCACAACATCGTCGACGTACCCGTTGTTGTCATTATCAATTCCGTCACGGGAAGTGTCCCCTGGGTTTATCCAGATATCAGCGCTGAGGTCCGGATGATTCCAATCCGTTCCGCTGTCCACTATTGCGATGACGATGTCAGAACTCCCCTGTGTGATATCCCAGGCCTCCGGCGCTTGAATCTTCGGAAGATGCC
Source organism: Bacteroidota bacterium (assembly GCA_046758305.1). Taxonomy (GTDB): domain Bacteria; phylum Bacteroidota; class Ignavibacteria; order UBA10030; family JAZGDE01; genus JAZGDE01. Next base: position 19,754 of record JBHHZW010000004.1, read on the forward strand.
ACTGGTTCCAGTAGAGCGAGTCGTTCGGAATCTTCTCAATGTAGCTCACGTACTTCGGTTCCGCGTATTCGACCGCAGGGTTTGTGCCCAACTCCTTCGCGAGAGAGGCAGGGTCGACCGGACTCGAATATTCAACGATCACGAAGCGAGATAAATCTACCTTCTTGCGATCCTGCGAAGGTTGATGATGCGGAAACATCCGCCGCACCTGACGGACACCGTAGGGCTCCATCGCAGCATCGAGCGCTGCAACACCAATGGTGCTTTTCCCAAGCGTGCCAGCGAACGTCTTCAGCTTGATCAAAACAACGCCCGCCAGATACTCTGAACCCGTCGTCGAATTCTTGATGAGCGGCACGCGATCAAGCGACGAAGAGCGAGAGTTTCCATGACCTGCAGAGGCGTCCGCCTCAGCGGGAAGCAGAAGGAAGACAACAAAAAGCGCAAGAACTTGCTTCACGAATGTCTTTCCTCAATGAGATGAGTTGCCAGCTGAAAGACTCAACACGGTACCTGGGATACTCGTTTAAACACCAAATAGGAAAAAGAGTGCCCACAGCCTCGGCGTCGAAAACTCCCGTTTGCGGCTGAGCAAGACCTGAGCCTGCTGGAATGCCTCTGGAATAGAATCTCCCTTGAGCATAGCAGTGTAGAGGAGTTCCTTAAATCGCTTGCTTGCTCGACGATCGTGCGGCCAGAGATTGGCGATCACATAGCGCGATCCGCCGAGCAGCATCAGTTGAGCGTGGGCGAGGTTCACACCATACGGCTGTTCGCCTTGGTTCGAGAGAACAACGAGGGTAAACGGACGCAACGATGAGAGCGTGGCGAGTGATACCTGCGAGAGTGTTCGCCGGGACTCACCGTTTGCCAGCTTGAACGAAGAATTCTCAGGGGAGCGCGCGTCGTAGGAAAACTCGGAGGACAAATGGAGCATATCGCCCTGGAGTTCCATGAGATGGTCGAGCGTCGCCCTCTCACCCATGATAAGCGAGATCTTCGGAAAAAAAGACCGCATGTCTTTGAATTCGTACTCCACATCCCATTCCGCACCGCTCGCATTGCCGACGGCAAAGACACGCGTCAAGCTACTCGGGAAAGAGCGCTTGTAGACAAGGGCCGCCGCAAGCGGGAGGTAGTGTATGCCGATTCTCGCTACGATGAACGTCCGAGCCCCCCTTTGAAGGCACGCGTGAAATGGGAACCCTTCAAGTTCAGGCGGTGGGACGATAATAAGACGGCGAAGTCCGCTGAAGGTCCTTTCCAAGGGCTGCAGCAAGGTTCGATAGCAGTCGCGCATCAAGGACTCGACAGCAATATCTTTTTCCTCTTTCCCGATGAGGTCTCTCACCTGTGCCACGCTGTGCAGGATCTGTTGTTTTCGTGCAGGGGAATTACGAACAGCAAGGAGGTTTCTTCTCACAAGTATAATGGACACAGCATTTTCACCAAGAACAAACTCGATCAGAGCGGTGCTCTCGGGCCGCGCGGATTGAATGTCGGGGAGGCTGGCGGCGGTTGTTTTGACGAGCCACTCGAGGTAGGGCGATTGGGCAGAAAGTTCGTTCGTCCGTTGATAGAACAATCCTTTTTGTGCGGTCCAGAGGGTCTGCAATTCCTCGATGCGTTCAGTATTTTGCTCACGATTAGGCTTCGCGCTTTCTGCGACCAAGGCTTTCTCAACGAGCCCGATGTGTCTCCGCAACATCCTCAGCGAGTCGAAGCCCACAGCAGTCTGAGCTTCCCGGAGGCGCGGACCGACTTCATTCCAGAGAAGCTGGAACCGATGCTGCAATTTCCGTTCGAGATACCAAAGGGCTTCCTCGGTCCGCTGGAGTTTGAGCAGCGTCTCCACGAAGGAGTCATACCAGATCGAGTAGTCGTTGAACAGTCCAGGATCCAACAGGAGGTCCTGCGGCAGGTCCCACTTCAGGATGAAATTGTTTTCCTCCAACTCGACTGCTTCTTTAAAAAATTGGACCGCAGAGGCTCGATCACGCAGCTTGCTCGTCAGAAGGCCGAGTCGATATTTCGCGGCAGCCTCACCGCGTCGGAAGTGTAAGAAACTGAAGAGCTGTGAAGCTTCCGTTGCATAGTCGACGGCCTTCTCGAGTGAGCCCACAAACTTCCTACTCTTCAGCATTTCTCGTTCAACATCACTCAGCAGGAGCAGGAGATAGCCCTGTTCTGATTTCTTCCCTGCCTTGCGCGCGCCTCTGAGTGCACTCTGATAGAACTCCCGAGCCTTTTCATACGAGTGTGAATCGAAGTAAACGTGACCGACGTTCGCCATCACGAGAATCCGTTCCTCAACGAACGCACCGTTGCTGAGTGCAAGACGGTAGGCTTCGTCGAGTGAACGCAACGCGCTCCCGGCATCATCCGCTTTCCGCTGGGCGATCCCAACACGAGTCAGGAACAGACTTCGTTCGCGCTTGTCCCCGACAACGTAATCCAAGGCCCTGGAGAAGGATCTCGCTGCTTCTGCGTATGGACCAAGCTCGAGGTAGGTCCTGCCGAGTTCCTCGAGGATGGTTCGAAGTCCGAGCGAATCACGGAGTGTTGCATACAGTGCTCTACTTTGCTGAAACGACTGAAGAGCTTGGTCGAAATTTCCCAGCTTCCGGAAAACTCTTGCGAGATTAAATTGAGCCAGGGCACGACTGGAAGGGTCATCGAACAGTGCGCCGATCGTGACTGCCTCTTCAAGATACCCGATCGCGGTTTTCTCGTCGCCGAGATCCACTAAGACCCTCGCGATGTGGTTGAGCATCGCCACCTCGTTCTTGCGCTCGGACCCCATTCGATACTGCTGGAGCGCCTTCGCGTAGAAACGCAGTCCGTCGGCGTACCTTCCACGCAAGATCTGCAGAAGACCAAGGTAGTAGTACTCGTCGCCGATCCTTCCTCTGCGCTCTATGTCTTCGTCTAATCGTAGGACGGTGAGGAACAGCTCCTCCGATTTTCGATAGGCGCCTTCATCATGCAGGCGCACCGCTTGTTGGAACAGCCGATCAGCCTCAACACGTTTGTCCTCCGTGCTGGTTCCACATCCGACAATGCCGAACACGAACGACAGACTTACAAGCACTACGAGAACTTTTTGTGCACTGTACCGATCACGAAGCACGGCTGTTCCTCATCCCTTGTGGGCGGAAGATCCCGGGGAGATGTGATGAAGTCCCTGTGCCCGCATCAAATTCCTTCCGCGGAAGCTGCCAGTGTTCCTTCGGCTGAAAAGATAGGGAACTTCCCTCACACCCACAAACACGCCATACTGAGTTTTGAGTAGCAGTTCAGACGGCCGTCCGACGCAATACTGACCCAGCAAGATCGAACGACCAGGGGGATATATTCAAACGGGGATTGCTGGAGCAGCGGAGCAAAGCGGCAGCAAGGGAGTGAGGAGAGCCGCACCAGGCAGGCGAGTCTCGATTACTGGCAAAGGTCACCCTTTTCATCAGCCCACCGCAACGGCAATGGATCAGATTGCGAACATGAGCCCAATAGACGCAGTCTTGGTGTTTCCGAGGCTGTAGTCGGCGTTGATATTAAAGATTGCAAGTTTCAAACTCACGCCCGCCGTCAAACGGGTGGTGTTTTCTCCTTCCAACTCGAAATCGACCGGTACCGCGAATGATCCACCTACCGACGTCCCGATGAACGTGTAGGTAAATCTCATCGTGGAGCTCTCCCATCCGACGCCAAGATAGGGAGTGAGGCTGAGTAATCCCGGCCCGAACGTTTTGCTTGCCTGAATGCCGAAGTGTGTCGCATTGGACTCGAAAAGATCGCCCACAGTCAACTTTTGGGTAAAGAAGCCAACGCTGACATCCACGACGAGCGGCATCGGAAACCAGACGGAAGGATTATGTTGTATTCCGAAACCGAAATACTTGAGCTTTCCGATTTCATCGTTGAGTTCAATGGCAGGAAGATATCGTAGTGTCAATGCGGTTCCCAAGACAGTCCCTACGCTGATCTGCGGTGCGGCTAACGGCAGGAGCGGGGCATCTTCAAGCAAACCTGTAACTGGCAGTACCGCAGGGAGAAGTGCAAATGTGGTGTCCCTGCCCGTTATCGGATCTCGCAGGGTTATGTTGCCGCTGGCAAGTGCAACTGTGATGCTGTCCGCCTCCGAACCCACCACAGTCGGACCGAAGATCGTCACAGCGAATGGGCTGCTGACCAAGGAATCGATGAGCGCGTTCCGAAGCGTTGGATTCTGAATGTCTGGAATCATTTGCTCGGCCGTGGGTTGATCGAAATTGAACGAACCCGAAGTCGAGAACGTTCTATGCTCATCGCTGAAAAAAGCTCCCATCCCTATCAATCCAAATTCCAGGTTGATGGAGAATTTGGTCCCCTTTGGTGCACGATGATACCACCCGGAGTTCAGATCAGCACCAAATCCGGACACAATTGGTGAGACGTACCCCTTCGCAGCATCCTCCGCCAGCTTCTCCAGATTCTCCTGCAGTGTCTGTCCCAGAAGTTCATGGGGAGCTGTGAATATCAGAGCTCCGGCAATCACGACTGCTGCGGGAACCCGGTGAAACTGTTTCATAGTAGTCAAACCTCCTCGCATGTCCTATTAGACTGAAAATCTTCCTATGATATTGGTTCGACAAAAGCCCCCTACTATAACACCGCTCGGCATCAATTCCTGTGACCAACATCACGTCAGCCTATCGTCCGAGCACCCGGAGGACGACATCCGGGAAATTCGAAATAATCGCATCAACGCCATATCGAAGCATTCTCTCAACTTCCCGAGCAGTATTTACAGTGTACACGCCGACCTTCACGTTGCGATCATGGGCGTTGCGAACCATGCGCTTCGTAATCTGATTCTTGCTACAAATGAAGGCCTCCGCCGCCACTCTCCTTGCCAGCAACCCCGGAGTTTTGCCCAAATCCTTCAGTACGTTGTAGATGACGCCAACAGGAATCGCAGGTGACAGTTGCTTCATCTGTTTGATGATATGGTGATGGAAGGAAGAGAACAACACTCGGTTTTCCATGCGATTCCGCGCGATGATCTCCAAACACCGTCTTTCCAATTGCAGACCCCGCTGGGATGACGGGGTATCGGACTTCACTTCGATATTCACGTACGTGCGGTCGTCCAGGATGGATAAGACCTCCTGCAGGGTAGGAATGCTCTCTCCAGCAAATTTCTTTCCGAACCAGGAGCCTGCATCGAGTGACTTCAACTCTTCGAGCGTCATGTCTTGCACATGTCCATGCCCGTTGGTGGTCCGGTCGACCCTCTGGTCGTGGATCACGACGACGGCATTGTCTTTTGACAGGCGCACGTCGAGTTCCAGCATGTCCACACCCACCTCCAACGCCATCCTAAACGCCGCGGGGGTGTTCTCCGGTGCTTTTCCTGAAAATCCGCGGTGTGCTACGACGTACACGCGGTGAGGATCGTCAATGTATCGGAGTTTCATACGTGTGTGCTGTTGAGAACGGCAAGGATACGGTCGGTCACTGTCTCGACGTTTCCCATTCCATCCACGTCGACCAGAAGACCTATTCTTCGATAGTACTCTTTAAGCGGTACGGTTAACTGCATGTACACCTTGATGCGATGTCGGACAGTTTCCGGCTTGTCGTCTTCCCGCTGATATAATTCGCCGCCACAAAAAGGACACCGCCTATTGCCCGAGACTGAATCGATCAGCTCACTGTAGATCCGCCGACAGTTCTTGCACATCCACCGACTGCTCAACCGCCGGACGATTTCGTTCTCTTTCGCCTCGATGTTGATTACCTTATTCAACGACAGCTGCAATTTCTTAAAGAGTTGATTCAATGCTTCGGCCTGAGCTTGCGTTCGCGGGAAACCGTCAAGGATAAACCCATTCTTGCACTGGGCAGAGCTGATCACGTCACGCACAATGCCGATCATGATAATGTCAGAGACAAGCTGGCCTGCCTTTACGAGCGCTTTGGCCTTCTTGCCGAGCTCCGCCCCGTTCGCGACCGCCTCACGGAGAATGTCTCCTGTGGAAATGTGTGGGATATGAAACTTTTTGGACAAGATTTTCGCCTGCGTACCCTTTCCTACACCCGGAGCTCCGAACAGAATAATCCGCATGCAAACCTCATGGCTTCCTTGATGTGCTCGTTCTTAATGAGAGAAGGACTCGACCTTCCTCACCTGCAGGGTTTTGAGAACCCAACGATCGGGGTCAATTCTCACCTCGAGCGGCTGTGAAGTGATCGGAATCTGAAACTCTTGCTGCTGATGCTCAATCAGGATCCGATGTCTCTGGGTTCCATCCTTGGTTTCAACTTCTACCTCGATCGGCATTCGAAACAAGGCAGTCAGAGCATCGGCCCGCTCGCCTAAGCCCTGCCCGTCCGGCACGCGGGGGCTCGGGCGGGTCCGCTGCGCTTGCCAGACTCGACATCGAAGTGCGTTCTCAGTGGGGATCCACATCCAGGCGACTCTCAAGTTCGGATAGCCCGATCCGTAAACCCATTGATCAAAGAACCACTGGACATCCTCTCCGGTCGATTCCTCGATCGCAACGCGAAGATCTTCGCTGTCGGCATTTCCGAATGCGTGCTTGTGCACGTAGTGGCTCAGCGCTTTCCAGAACAGCTCGTCTCCGAGGATATATCGGAGCATGTGGACAACGAGAGCTCCCTTCTCGTAGGTGTGGCGATTCAGCATATCCTCCCCGTCCCTCGTGAACGCATAGACGAGCGGCCGGCGGAACGTTGTGGAATCTTCGTGAAGGTATCGTGCCATCATCGTGTCTATCTCTTTCTGAAATGCTTCACGGCCGGATCGATATTCAGTGTACAGAGCGGAAAAATAGGTCGCGAAGCCCTCGCTCAACCAGAGCTGAGACCAATCGGTATAAGTGACCAAGTTGCCCCACCACTGGTGGGCAAGCTCATGAGCGATGAGTCCGTCTAACGAGTGTCTCGGATTGTCCCTCAGCTTCTTCAGTTCCTCGCCCTGAACGAAGACACAGCTCACATTCTCCATGCCAACGTATCTGAGCTTCTCGAGTGCCACGTGGGCATGTTTTTGCCAGGGATAAGGAAAACCGATGCGGCGGGAAAAAAACTGGATCATATCCCCGGTATGAGCGAACGCTGTCTTCACGACTGCTGAATCTTGAGGGTCGACGTAGTACGTCAGCGGGATTCCATCGACGGAATCCCACACGACAGCAAAATCACCAGCAGCTACGGCATGCACTGCAGTGTGGATGGGCCTTTCTTGCAGCCACGTATAGATTCTGTCTCCCGTCTTCGCGTCGACCGTCACATCCATGAGTGCTCCGTTGGACACGACTTCCTTGCTATTGTTGACCCGGATAATGGTTTCAAAGGTCGCTTTGTCGTTCGGCTTATCATAACAGGGATACCAGTATCGGGCGTCTTCATCCCAGTTCTGAGACCAGATTTGCAATGAAGCCTCGGAATGATTGAACTCCGTCGTGGCAAAACTCAACCCTTTTTCTGGCTGCACTGCTCTGTACGTAACCTTCAGTCGAACAGTGTCGGAGCGGTCATACCCACGTCCGAGCTGAATTATCAAAGATCCTGCTTCGCTCTGATATCGGAGCGCCTCGCCACCTTCGAGTTCAGCACTGCGAATTTGCAAGTCGACACTGTGCAGACTGATCTGATCCAACTGATCGATCATCGGGGTGACGGTGATTGTGACGACTCCTTCAATCGACCGATGTTTTTCGTCAAGAGCTACATTAAGTCGATAATGCACTACATCAAAGTCATGGTCCAGTCTCGATTGGCAGAGCAGCACACCGAGTGGAGCAGAGAGAAAAAGCAGCTGAACGAGAAGCGCCTGGGCGAAGAGTGGAACATTACGCCATGAAAGGCAACGAGCGAGTTGTTCAAACCGAGTGCGAAAAATGCTCACTCAACCGCTACCCCCGCCTTCTCTCCGAACGAGGCCTCCTCTTTGACAGCCAGCTGGCCGCAGGCAGCATTGATGTCTTCGCCGGCGCTGCTTCGGACG
>JBHHZW010000005.1:0-25529 GCA_046758305.1 Bacteroidota bacterium
TTCGGATCAATACGTTTCTGTCGGACATAGCCAATCGCGCCGAAGAAACGCTCTCGAGTGCGGCATCCTTACTCCTCATGCTCGTCATCGTACCGTTCATCACATTCTTCCTCCTCAAGGACTACGACAGAATGAAGAAACGAATCATTCGGATGGTCCCCAACAAGTATTTCGAGATGGCTCTCAACCTCATCTACAACCTCGAACGGCAACTTAGCAGATATATTCGCGGGGTGCTCCTCGAGTCGGTCTCGGTCGCCGCCCTGTACGCGATTGCCTATGAGATCATCGGGTTGGACTTCCCGATCATGATGGGCCTGATCGGAGGTCTCTTCAACATCATTCCACTGGTCGGCCCGATCCTCGGTGCCGTTCCGGCGGTCGTCATTTCCATCATTCAAACGGGAGATTTTGGTTTCCTGCTTCCAATCGTAGTCATAACGGTCATCGTGCAACAAACAGACGAATTGCTCATTCAGCCCAATATCTACGGAAAACTTCTCGATCTGCATCCTGTGGCGGTGATCATCGTGATCCTCCTCGGAAGCCAGATCATGGGGGTACTCGGAATGGTTCTGGCAATTCCGATCTATACCGTCCTGACGGTCACAGCCAAGCAGACCAATTGGGGACTCAAGAATTACCGCATCACAACCACGATTCCTGCTATGCCGTAATCTCCCCATGGCGAAACTCCTCTTCGACATCGAAACGCTAGGCTTTCCACTCGAGTCCTTTGATGAGGTTCAGCAAGAGTACTTGATGCGCTTTGCAGCGACAGAGGAGGAAAAAGAAGAATCCAAGCGGAAACTCAATCTGAGCGCTCTGACAGCGCAGATCATTACGATCGGGATGATGAATCCAGAAACATCAGCCGGACAAGTACTGTTTCAATCGCCGGAGAAAGAGGAATTTGCTTCAGCCGACGGGAGTATCGAATTCCGTTCGGGAGACGAACGGGATCTGCTGGAACGATTCTGGGAGACGGTCACGCATTATGACCAATTCATCACCTTCAACGGCCGGTCGTTTGATTGTCCCTTCCTCATGTTACGGTCTGCGATGATCGGCGTGAAACCGAGCCGAAATATCCTTCCCAGCCGATACAGCCAGGTCCATATCGACCTGCTCGACCAGTTCACGTTCTACGGTGCCACGCGAAAGTTCAGTCTGGATTTCTACTGCAAGTCGTTTGGAATCAAAAGCCCGAAGAGCGGCGGCATCACGGGCCTCGACCTCGGCAAGCTTCATCGTGCGGGAAAGCACCGCGAGATAGCTGAGTACTGTCTACGCGACTTAAGAGCCACCGCAGAACTGTATCGAACTTGGAACGCGTACCTGAATTTTGGGTAGGCGGAATCGGAACGTCGATCGTTTCAGTTGACAGCGTATGTGCCATTGACCCAGAGACCGACAGCAGGAAAAATTTGTAGTGCATTACAAGTTGGACGGCGTGGGGAGAAAGCTATGCGCCACAAGAGGAAGGGATACGTCCCAGCCTTAGGTTATGACTACCTGACTCTGCTCTACGACCCTCTGGTTCGCATTACCACGCGCGAAATGGCCTTCAAACACCGCCTCGTCGAAGAGGCCCGGGTCGATGAAGCGCATCGTCTTCTCGATGTTGGATGCGGCACGGGGACGCTTCTCATCCTGGTAAGGGAGAGATCCCAGTCCGCGATTGCAATGGGTCTTGACGGCGACGCGCAGGTTTTGAAGATCGCGACGTCTAAAACGGACAAACACGCTCAAGAGATAATTCTGGTGGAGGCATTTTCTTTCGCTATCCCCTTCGCTGATTGCTCCTTCGACCGAGTCCTCTCGAGTCTTATGTTTCACCATCTTACGCGATCAGAGAAGGTTCGAACATTGCGGGAGATCTTCCGGGTATTGCGCCCAGGTGGTGAACTCCACGTCTCCGATTGGGGACGGCCGCACAATCTACTGATGAGAGCGCTGTCTCTTCCGGTGCGTCTCTGGGGTCTGAAGAGGACTGCAGATAACGTTAGGGGGCTTCTTCCGGATCTCTTTCGCAACGCAGGCTTCGAGGGCGTGTCAGAAGGGGCCCGATTTGCGACCCTCTTTGGGACACTCTCCCTTTACAAGGGAAGAAAGCCGGATAGCACCGGCGCAGCTTAGCGCCCCGCCGATAGACCGCAGTGCCACACCCCAGGGGAAGAACTCCGTGGTTGAGCCTTCGCAGATCCTGGAAAAAATTCTGAGTTCTGCTTTCCTACCGCGTCAGCACCATCTTTCGCAACTCGAAATACTCGTCACGGTCACCTGACAAGGCCCGTGCGCTGATGCGATAGAGATAAATACCGCTCGAGACCGCGTCCACGGTAAATTCGGACTCTAGGACAAGCTTGCTTGGTCGGGAGTAGAGCTCACCCCAACCTAGTTTGAGCTGTTGTCGCACCACAAGAGAGCGTCCTTACTGAATTCCTATCGTTGTATTCAAAGATCCAAATCCCTATCTTGGGCTCACACGAAGGAGAAACACAATGCCCGACTCATCCTCGTACTTCGCACGCGTTGCCTCACACTGGGACAATCTCCGTCAAACCTATCTTGATGAATCGGTAATCATCAACGCGTTAGAGCAAGCAATGCCCTCCTCAGAGATGACCGTGGTAGATCTGGGAACAGGTACTGGTTTTGTTGCCGCCGCACTCGCTCAACACGCCAGACGCGTCATCGGGATCGATGCGTCAGCGGAGATGCTGAAAGTTGCAAGGGTCAACCTTCAGAAGAAGAAGGTCGAAAACGTAGAACTGATGGTGGGAACTGCAGAGAACCTCGCGATCGGGAACGGTTCAATCGAAATCGTGTTCGGAAACATGGTTCTCCACCACATTCCGGAACCGACCGCTAGTTTCGCCGAAATACATCGAGTGCTGAAGAAAGGCGGAAAGGTCATGCTGACCGATCTTGACAAACACTCGTACGAGTGGTTCCGGGATGCGATGGCTGATCACTGGCTCGGGTTCGACCGGAAGGACATACGCAAATGGATGGAAAGTGCGGGATTCAACAATGTGAGGGTGGACTGCGCAGACACCGACTGCTGCACGAAAGCTCCCGACTCTGGTCCTGAAGTCAAAGTCTCGGTGTTCTATGCCTACGGCGAAAAATCCTGATATGCGTGTGCTGCTCTTGTGCCCCGGAAATGCTTCCCGCAGTCCCGACAAGTGAGGACCGAGGGACTTCTCCGTCGCTTCGGTGCTGGAAAGGTTGATGTCCACAGTGCGGGAACTCACCCATGGACTCTCCATCCATTGGCGGTCAAGGCGTGAGATAGCACACCGGCTGGTTTTTCCTGACCTGCAGGGTATTCTCCATTGGAGCGATAAGGACCGGCTGGATATGGAAGGAATTCTCGAAGAACGAATTCCTGTATTCCAAGATGTCGGTGACGACCTCGAAGGAAGGATCGAGCAGTGGCTGAGCAATCTACGAGGAAACATCAAGGAAGGCCTGATCGAAACTGCTCACGGAGATCGACGACGTGAGCAGCGATCGCATTGCGAGCCTCAACCGCACCTCTCACAAGTCTGCTGTACAGACGCTGGGGCACAATCGCCTGCGTCTTCAGTTGCACCAACGCCTTGATCACCTGATTGCTCGTGACGAGAGCACGCTTGCAGTTTGCGATGTTGCCGCCGAGCGCATCCAACTCCGTTCCCATTTCAAACCCGTCCGCGATTTTGGCAGGGGCAAGCAGGGCTAAACTCAGGAACTCGACGACTGTGCTGTCTTCCTTCATTTCCGGCGATAACGAATCGACAAAGCTGTTCACTGACAGTGCGAAGTCGTAGGCAACTCGAAATGCCGGCAAGCGATCCAGGGCCGCATGGTGATCATCGTACCCTTCGTAGCCAGCAATTCGCTTCCACGATTCTCCCTCCAACTCCTCATCGACTTCTGAAGAATATGGAGGCTCTTCTCCCTCCCCAATTTCGCTTTCGAAGCCCAGGATGTGGGACCACCCCATCGCCTCCGCGATATTTCTCTTATGATCCGGGTCGCCGCTGCATTTATAGAAGAGTTCAAGGTACTTGTCGAGCTTTTTCTCCTGATGGCGGAGGAACTTTTCCCAGCGAAACTCATCCCATATTTCGTTGTCGCCTACGTTCATCCTGCTCAACTCCTCGCTATCCGACCTTCGACGGAACGCTCGTCCACCGCCGGGCAAATTGATCATAGATCATTGCCGCCGCTCCCAGTTTTAGCAGGTCCCACCACGAAAAGATCAAGAAACCGGATTGAACCGCTGCACTCCAATCGTGGAGATAGACGAGATTCAACTGAATCGTCCCGGAAACAAAAACCATCAGGAGACCGATAGCCATCGAAACCACGGTCCAGGCGAACCCGCGCCGGATACGAACGAGCCATCCTACCAGGAACGCGGCGGCCGGGAAGGCCAGCAGATAACCACCCGTGGGACCAAGGAGTCTCGCAAGTCCGATTTCTCCGCCGGCGAACACGGGAAGTCCGACTACTCCTGCCACAAGATACGCGATCTGGCTCAGCGTACCGCTTCGCATGCCGAGAAAAGCACCGGCCAACAGCACAAACAGCGTCTGCAGTGTGTACGGCACTGGCTCGTGCGGGATTTCGATCCTTGCACCCGCCGCAGTGAGCAATGCGAAGACGGCGATCCAAAACGCCTGACCAATTGTGTTTTCGGTCGCGAAATTGATCGACCGTATGCTTACGAGTTTATTCGAAGTCTCCATCGGCTTCCCTTTTGGACCCAAGGTTTCGGTGAAACCAAGCTGACGTCAAATCGATGACGCGATCGAGAGTCGAACTCCTCCGAAACGGAATGCTTCCCCCGCCCAACATGTGTCCCGTTCTTTCTAGCAAAATGAGATCTGTCTTCGTACGATCTGACCGTGCATACAAGTTCTCTGCTTCTTCGACCGGAGTCACAAGGTCCTGGTTTCCATAGACGAGCAGGAGAGGGACGTGCAACTCTGAGACTGCCCTGAGGATATCGAGATCCTCTTTGTTCTTCTCAAGGTCCTCGAGGAAATCGACGCTGATCCGGAACTTCGGCTTTGCCCCCTCCCCGGAAACGCTCAGATGTCCTCGATCGCGCCACTTTTCTTTCTGCTGTCGGTTCCACCGATCAAAGGTGGATACTGCGGACCAAGCCGCCACAGCTCTCACGCGCTTGTCCTTCCGCGCCCGGATAATCGCGACGCCTGCTCCTCGCGAATGACCAACAATTCCGATTGAATTCTTGTCCGTCCCGACCCCTGTCGGGAGAGGAATCGATCCTTCGACAAGAGCATCGAGAACACGACCAAGGTCATCGACCTCTTTCGAAATTGTGTTTTTCGCAAACCGCTCGAAAGCGGTGATACGGTGCGGATTTGGTCCGACACCGTTGTGAGAAAAGCTAAAAACGACCGAGACAAACCCTGCCTTTGCGAAGCGCTCGCCAATGTGGGGGAAAGGTCCCCAATCTTTAAAGGCCTTGAATCCGTGAGCGACAATGAGTACTGACTGCTGATTATGCCCTTGTGGCGAAGCCATCCTTTCGGGACAATACCGAACATCCCCGCGGATCACATCTCGCTGATCGCTTCCGAGCTCGAACGGGACGTGGAGAAGATTCTGAGAGTTCATGCATAAAGAACTTCGAGATCGAGGCTCCTGCCCGCAGGAAATGGAGCAGATGTGAGATCCAGGCAGCGACTCGGTGAAAGTAGTAAAATTAGGAGTGAAACGCAAGGTGGGTCGGTGTGCGCTGAGTGGTCTTGGCGCGCGAAGTGAAAATCGTTGACAGAGAGAGAATTTTTTTGTATATTTTTTGTTCGACTTTCTTGCCTCTCCGCGATGTCGGGATGAATGACTGGGGCGTAGCCAAGTGGCAAGGCAGTGGCCTTTGGAGCCACGATGCCCAGGTTCGAATCCTGGCGCCCCAGCGGTGAAACGTTGAGGCTATGGATGGTTCTTCGACGATACGAATGGCAAACTGAGATGACGGATGCGTGATATCAAATTGTTCGCGGGGCGCTCGAACCCCGAGTTAGCTAAGAGAATAGCCAGAGAAGCAGGGGAACCGCTCGGTGCGTGTGATATTCAGACCTTCAGTGACGGCGAGATTTGGGCAAAGTACTGTGAAAACATTCGTGGCAACGATGTTTTTATAATCCAATCCACTCACCCGCCTGCAGAAAATCTCGTTGAGCTTTTAATCCTGATCGATGCCGCCAGACGCGCTTCAGCGCGGCGCGTCAACGCTGTTATGCCTTATTTTGGGTACGCACGCCAGGATCGGAAAGATCAGCCAAGGGTGGCGATCAGCGCCAAGCTGGTGGCAAACTTAATCACGACGGCGGGTGCCGAGCGTGTGATCGCGATGGATTTGCACGCACCACAGATTCAGGGATTTTTCGACATCCCGCTCGACCACCTGTACTCGTCAGCCGTGTTTGTCCAACATTTCCTGAGAAAGAAGATACCAAAACTGGCTGTAGTGTCCCCTGATGTCGGAGGCATCAGGATGGCTCGCGCATATGCGAAGCGACTCGGAGCTGACCTGACTCTGATCGATAAACGAAGACCCCATCCAAACGAGGCCGAGGTGCTGAACATCATCGGTGACGTGGAAGGCAAGAACATCCTGATCGTCGATGATTTGATCGATACTGCCGGAACGTTCACGAACGCTGTCAAGGCGCTGAAAGCGGCCGGTGCAAAGGAGATCTACGGCGCGTGCACGCATCCTATTCTGTCGGGCAAGGCCATTGAGCGAATCAACAATTCAGAGATTTCCAAAATTACGATCACTGATACCATCCCCCTGAACCAGCAGTCGGAAAAACTCGAAGTCAAATCGGTCGCCGGCATCTTCGCCGAAGCAATTAAACGCACTTACAAGAATCAGTCGATCAGTTCATTGTTTGATATCGACAAGGATAAACTGTGAAGAAGGAGATCATGCGACCATGTCAGAAATAACACTGCAAGCTGAAGTTCGAAGCGTGTTTGGAAAAGGCGTGAAACGATTGCGTGCGACCGGCAAAGTGCCGGGTGTGTATTACGTACACGGCGAACCGAATATACCAATTGCCGTCAAAGAACCGGCACTGAAACCCCTCATCTATACCTCCGAAACCCATATTCTCAACCTTCGACTTGACGACGGAAAGGAATTCAGCTGCATCCTTCGCGACGTGCAGTTTGACCCCGTGACTGACAAACCGGTCCACTTTGACCTTCAGGGTCTGAAGACAGATGAGAAAGTGACCCTCGAAATTCCGGTCGCCATTACGGGCACTGCAGCGGGAGTTCGGGAAGGCGGAATTCTTCAACACGTCATCCATAAACTAAAGATCACATGCCTTCCGAAGGACATCCCTGAGCATATCGAAGTCGACGTCGAGCATCTCGGCATGAACCAGTCAATCCACGTCCGCGACCTCGCGGAGGGAGCCTATACGATGCTCGAAAGTGAGGACCTTACTGTCGTCGCGGTGGTCCCGCCCACGGTGGTAAAGGAAGAGGAACCGGCGGAGGCGGTTGCACTCGAGCCAACGGAGCCCGAAGTCATCGCGAAGGGGAAGAAGCCCGAAGAAGAAGAGGAAGTCGAGCAGCCGAAACAGCCGGCACCCACGAAGGAGGACAGCAAGCCGGAGAAGAAATAATCACCCTACCCCCTCCGGACGCTTGTTTGAGCATGCAGTGAAATGGATCGTCGGACTTGGCAACCCGGGCAGTGAGTACGAAAACACACGGCACAACGTCGGATTCGGCGTGCTCGATGAACTGGTTCGATCTCTGGAGGCAACCTGGAGGGGAGGAAAAGGTGATTACCTGCTGGCACAGACTCGATATCAAGGTGAGCGAATCGGACTCGTGAAACCTCTGACATACATGAACAACAGCGGCCTTGCGGTTGCAAATATCGTGGAGCGCTACGAAGCAGCCCTGCAGGACGTTCTCGTCGTCTGTGATGATATCAACCTCCCCTTAGGTCAACTTCGATTGCGCCCGATGGGAAGCGACGGCGGCCACAACGGTTTGTACTCGATCATCTATCAGCTGCGCACGGAGGCATTCCCGCGGCTGCGATGCGGCATCGCTTCGGAGGAGATGCCGAGAGAGAAAGAGAAGATGGCAACCTACGTTCTCTCCGTCTTTGAGCCGGATGAACGCCCTGTCGTGAAACGAATGATCCCGCGAGCAGCCGAAGCTTCGCTCTGCTATGCGGTCGAAGGAGCTGACCGGGCCATGACTCGTTACAACCAACCGATCTCGTAATTGAGAGCCGTCTCCCAACCACGAGCGCACATAAACGAATAACCTTCTTTCCTATGGAACAGTGGGTAAATCTGACACCGGTAACTGGGATCGCGGGATTGCTGATCGCGTTCACCGTCTACCAGTTCATCACGAAGCAGCCCACAGGCTCTGAGAAGATGAGGGAAATCGCGGACCAGATTCATCTTGGTTCGATGGCCTTTTTGAGGCGTGAGTATACGGTGCTCTCGGTGTTCATTCTCATTATTCTTGTCCTATTGGTAGTTTTTATCAGGTTGCACACGGCGCTTGCTTTTCTCACGGGAGCTCTGTGCTCGATACTGGCCGGATTTATGGGCATGAAAGCGGCGACGAAAGCGAACGTCCGCACGACCGAGGCCGCACGAACTCACGGGCAGAGTAAAGCGCTTACCGTCTCCTTTTTCGGCGGCTCCGTGATGGGGATTGCCGTTGCCAGCATCGGAATGTTTGGCCTCGGAATTTTCTTCTACTACTTTGGCAACCCTTCTCAGGCGGAAACCATCAACGGTTTTGCCATGGGCGCGAGTTCCATTGCGCTCTTCGCGCGCGTCGGCGGCGGCATCTACACGAAGACAGCGGACATCGGAGCGGACCTCGTTGGGAAAGTGGAGGCGGGCATTCCGGAGGATGACCCGCGGAACCCGGCGGTCATTGCTGACAACGTGGGTGACAACGTCGGCGATGTGGCGGGCATGGGCGCCGATATTTTCGAGTCGTACGTGGGATCCATCGTTGCCACAATTGCCATCGGTGCGACTGCCACCAGCGCTGTGATCGCGAGCCTAACCTACGAAGGAACTCCGATTGAGCAGGGCCGTCTGGCGCTCATGGGCCTGCCATTCATGATCGTGATCGTCGGATTAGCTTCCTCGCTGCTCGGCATCGCCTCGATCCGCATCCTTAAAGCGCTGGACGCCGCGAAGGTCTTACGCTATGCGACACTTTTCAGCAATGTGCTGATGCTCATCGGTGCCTATTTTGTCATCGCATCCGTGAGCGTGAACAACAAGATTTTCCTGGCAGTCCTGTCGGGCGCGCTGACTGGAAGTTTGATCGGTTGGATAACTGAATTCTACACGGCAGGAAAGCCGATCATTCGCATCGCAGAATCGAGCAAGACCGGAAGCGCCACGAACATCATCACGGGGTTTGCGGTCGGAATGAAGAGCACAATCCTCCCGATGCTTTGTCTTGCCGCTGCCATCTTAATTTCCTACCACGTGGCGAATCTTTACGGGATCGCGATCGCGGCTGTCGGCATGCTCGCGACCGTGGGCATCACGATGTCGGTCGATGCCTACGGACCGATTGCTGATAACGCAGGCGGCATTTCGGAAATGGCTGGCCTGGGTCCCGAAGTGCGAAAGATCACTGACCGGCTCGATTCACTCGGAAATACAACGGCCGCAATTGGCAAAGGATTTGCCATCGGTTCTGCCGCCTTAACAGCGTTGGCTCTCTATGCCGCCTACACGCACGCGGTGACCCACGGCCAGGGCGATTTGATTATCAACCTGACTCAGCCCATTGTGATCGTCGGCCTCCTCATTGGGGGAACGATCCCGTTCGCCATTGCAGCACTCACCATGACTTCAGTCGGCAAGGCCGCCTTCAAAATGGTGGAGGAAGTTCGGCGGCAGTTTCGGGAAATACCGGGTTTGATGGACGGATCCGGAAAGCCCGACACGGCCCGGTGCGTCGATATCAGTGCCACGGCGGCCTTGAAAGAAATGATCGTCCCCGCGTTGACTGCGGTCATAGCTCCTGTCTTGGTGGGGTTCTTGCTTGGTCGCGAGGCTCTCGGCGGGATGTTGGCTGGGGCGACGGTCACCGGCGTTCTGCTCGCGCTCATCATGGCGAACGCGGGCGGTGCGTGGGACAACGCAAAGAAATACATCGAACAGGGAAACTTAGGCGGAAAGGGATCGGATGCTCACAAGGCGGCCGTCGTGGGCGATACCGTAGGCGATCCGTTCAAGGATACTTCCGGTCCATCGATGAACATTCTGATTAAGCTCATGTCTGTAGTGTCACTGGTGATCGCACCGCTCCTCTGAGAGTTCGCATCGAACGGAGGGTGGTTGAGATATACCTTCGTGTGTAATTCTCGTGAAGTAACCCTACTCCCGGCTGTTAAGAGAGACGTCACGACCAGACTTGGAGTGTACACAACTATCCGATCCGACACCCGGTCGAGACCTCATCCTGCTCCTGGGTGGGAAGGCCTCGGATCAAGATCTCGTCTTGCCGAAACTAAGTACGGGACGGAAAATCCGAAGGGAGGTGAACGACACTGAATACAATAAAGCGATTCTACGAAACGACGTTCATCGTTAATGCTTCCTTAGACGATCAGCAGGTTGAAGCCGCGATCACCAAGGTGCAGGACACGATAGAAAAGAATGGTGGTCAGATCAAAGCCCTCGAGAAGATTGGTCGCAAGAGGCTGGCGTATCCGATCAGTAAGAAGAACAACGGGTTCTACGTCAGCATCGAATTCGTCGCGGCCAGCAACCTGATTGATCAATTGGAGCGATTCTATGAATTCGAGGAGAATATCCTCCGGTTTCTTACCGTTGTTGTCGACAACAAAGTCTTAAAGGCACGCCAACTCTCACTTGCTCAGTCCCAAGATTCCCGAGCTCAGGTTCAAGCAGGATCACAGAGAGAACGGACTGAACTCGTCGAAGGTGGAGGATCGCAGAACAAACCCTGATGATGCTATTCCTGTGACGACTCCCTACCGGTCTATCGACACGTAGGGTCGTAGACTGCTGGCGCCGGTGGACCGAGAGGAGCAGCGTCGTAACAGTTCATGTTTCACTTGCGCAAAGATGGAGGTGTGAACGCATGGCTGACTTGAAGATGCCCGAACTGAACAGCGTGTTCATCGCAGGGAACTTGACTAAGGATCCCGTGTTTCGAACAACCACAAATGGCACGCCGGTCGTCAACTTCGCGATCGCTGCAAATCGCAAGTACCGAGACAGCAACGGCCAATGGCAGGAGGACGTCTGCTACGTCGGGGTGGTAGCCTGGAATAAGTTAGCCGGGAGCTGCAACGAGCGTCTGAAAAAAGCGAGCGCGGTGCTCATCGATGGCGAACTTCAAAGCCGCAGCTGGAAGACAAACGAAGGTCACAATCGCAGCATCGTGGAGATCAAAGCGAGACGAATCCAATTCCTCAACAAGCGCGGGCGTCCGACGGACATCGAGTCCACGGAGGGGAAAAGTGCCGCAGAGCCAGCAGAAAACGATACCCCGATGGAAGATGACTCTTTCGATAAATTTCTTTCGAATGAAGAATCGGAACTTCTCAAGGGTGACACAGGCAAGAAAGACAATCCACTGTAAGGAAGGAGTGCGATTTTGCGCACCCAACAGGTCCGGAAGAAACGAAGATGCCGCTTCTGTGACAACAAAGATACGTTCGTCGATTACAAAGACGAAAAGAAACTGCAGCGCTGCATCAGCGAACAGGGGAAAATCATTCCAAGGCGTATAACCGGAACGTGCGCACGACATCAGCGGCAGCTGGCTCAGGCGATCAAACGTGCTCGGCACCTCGCGCTACTGCCATTCGTGTCCGATACGATTCGGTAAAATCCGCAGCGGCCCCGGATGAGCGCCACGTCCGAAGGCGCCACTTCTCACGAGATGTCACGCTCCGAAGTCCCGAAGGGACTCCTTCGGGGCCTTCGGGAAAGTGACCGCTTCGCGGGCGGCTTCGCCGCACTCCGTGATACTTTGTGGTGACAAACCCGCGCGCCGTGCGCGGAGGTCTACAGGAGAGAATTCAGAGGAGAAGGGTATGAAAGTCATACTTCGACAAGATTACGAATCTCTTGGACGTCAAGGGGACATCGTCGACGTGAAGGACGGCTACGCGCGGAATTACCTCATTCCTCGTAGGATTGCCATCATGCCGACGGAAGGAGCACTCCATACGATCCACGAGGAGAGACAACAACTCGCTCGACGTCAGGCCAAAGAGCTGAGGAACGCCGAAAAACTTGCCCAGGATCTTGAAAAGATCTCCGTCACCATCCAGATGAAGGTTGGTGAAGATGATAAGCTATTCGGTGCTGCCACGAATCAGATGATTGCGGACGCACTCAACGAAAAAGGGTATGCTGTCGACAAGCGTCAGATTGACCTCCAAGATTCTATCAAAGCCCTCGGAATCTATGACGTAGCGGTGAAACTTCATCCGAGTGTTACGTCAAAGGTCAAGGTCTGGGTCGTCCGGGAATAAGTGCCTTCCATCATGGCTTGATGCTTGCCGACGCGCATCCCGCGAGGCAACTTTTTTCAGCAGGTTTTCGTTATGATGTTGAACGACTTGTTTTTTTAGCTAAAAGGAAGTAATTTTAGATAGACCGCTTGGACGATCGTTTGAAGCAACCGAGCAGCCGTTGACAACTCACGCGAAACATAGCAGTTATGGGACAGAAACAGACAAAGGCAGTTGATGAGGTCACGATTCGATTTGCTGGTGACTCCGGCGACGGAATGCAGCTCACCGGAACCCAGTTTACCAATACCACCGCTCTCCTCGGCAACGACCTCAGTACCTTTCCGGATTACCCTGCTGAAATTCGTGCACCTGCGGGAACGCTCTTCGGTGTGAGTGGATTTCAGATCCATTTTGGCAGAAATGAGATCTTGACTGCCGGAGACCAGTGCGACGTTCTGGTCGCGATGAACCCTGCGGCACTCAAAGTAAGTCTGCGCTGTTTGCGCGATGGCGGCATCATCATCGCCAACAGTGGTAATTTCAACGACAAAAACCTCAAGTTAGCCGGGTACGAGTCCAATCCTCTCGAAGACGGTTCGCTCTCCAAATACCAAGTCTTCGCGGTTGACATCACGAAACTCACCTTCGCAGCTCTTGAAGATTTGCACCTCCAGGCGAAAGTCATGGACCGCAGCAAGAACTTCTTCGCACTGGGGATGGTCTATTGGATGTTCAACCGTCCGATGGACCATACGACCCAATGGATCAGGAAGAAGTTCGCGAAGAATTCCGCAATCGCTGAAGCGAACCTCCGCGTGTTGAAGGCAGGGTATAACTTTGGGGAAACGACGGAGATTTTCACGGTTCAGTATCAAGTCGGACCAGCCAAGCTTCCGCCCGGGAAATATCGAAACATCACAGGAAATTCCGCGCTGGCAATGGGCTTAGTTGCCGCATCGGTGAAGTCGAAGCTGCAGCTGTTTCTCGGAAGCTACCCAATTACGCCGGCAAGCGATATCCTCCATGAGCTGTCCGCGTACAAGCACTTTGGAGTGAAAACGTTCCAAGCTGAAGATGAAATCGCCGGGATTGGAGCGGCGCTGGGCGCTTCGTTCGGGGGAGCACTCGGCGTTACGACGACGAGCGGACCCGGTATGGCGCTTAAAACTGAGACCATGGGGCTTGCTGTCATGGTTGAATTGCCGTTGATTGTCTGCGACATCCAACGGGGTGGTCCAAGCACTGGGCTGCCGACGAAAACTGAGCAGGCGGACCTGTTGCAGGCAGTCTACGGGCGGAACAGTGAGGCCCCTATTCCCGTTGTTGCTGCTGCCTCGCCCGCGGACTGTTTCAACATGGCATTCGAAGCCGCTCGGATTGCCATCCAGTACATGACTCCAGTGATTTTTCTTTCGGACGGCTACATTGCCAACGGCTCAGAACCATGGCTCATCCCTGATGTCGATGCGCTGCCAGACATCTCGCCGAAATTCCGCACTGACCCGGAGGGATTCTACCCGTACGTGCGCAACGAGAAAACCCTCGCGCGTCCCTGGGCCATTCCGGGAACGCCAGGCCTCGAGCACCGAATCGGTGGTTTGGAGAAACAGCACATCACGGGTAACGTGAGCTATGATCCGGAGAACCACGAGTTCATGGTGCGACTGCGCGCAGAGAAAGTGGAACGAATCGCGAACGACATACCGCTTGCTGAAGTCGGCGGCGATGGGGAAGGCGATCTGCTCGTCGTGGGCTGGGGCGGAACCTACGGCGCAATCCGGACGGCCGTGACGAACAAACGTGCGGCGGGAAGATCCGTGTCCCATCTTCATCTTCGCTACCTGAACCCTTTCCCGAGAAATCTCGGAGAAATCCTCTACAGGTTCAAGAATGTACTGGTCCCGGAGCTGAACCTCGGACAGCTCGGCAAAATTCTGCGTACGAAATACCTCGTTCCAGCCCTCACACTCAGCAAGGTCCAAGGTCAGCCATTTGCAGCATCCGAGATCGAACGGAAAATCGACGAGCTCTTTTAGAAAGGATAAATCATGAATCGTGTGGAAGAAATTTTGAAGTCCTTTCCCTCAACTTCCGAGAAAAAATATAGTACGAAGGATTTTCAGTCAGATCAGGACGTTCGCTGGTGTCCTGGATGCGGCGATTATTCGATCCTTGCACAGACCCAACGCATTTTTCCCGAACTGCGGATTCCGAGAGAGAACTTGGTTTTCATTTCTGGCATTGGGTGCTCAAGCCGATTTCCCTATTACATGCAGACGTACGGCTTCCACGGAATTCATGGTCGTGCGCCGGCGATCGCTTCCGGCCTCAAGATGGCCCGGTCGGATCTGTCGGTGTGGGTGGCCACGGGAGACGGCGACGGACTCAGCATCGGGGGGAACCATCTGATTCATATCCTCCGTCGGAACGTCAACGTCAAGATTCTTCTCTTCAACAATCAGATCTACGGTTTGACGAAAGGTCAATACTCACCCACCTCGGAATTCGGGAAGGTGACGAAGTCGACACCCTACGGGTCCATCGATTACCCGTTTCACCCGGTGACGGTCGCCATCGGTGCAAGTGCGACTTTTGTGGCTCGATCCATGGACCGCGACCCGAAACACCTTCAGCAGATGATCAAGCGCGCACACGAACACCACGGATGTGCGTTCATTGAGGTTTACCAAAACTGCAACGTCTTTAACGACGGCGCCTTCTTCCAGTTCACCGAAAAAGAGACGAGGGACGACACTGTCGTCTATCTCGAACACGGCAAGCCGTTGGTGTTCGGAAAAGAACGAGATAAAGCAATCTGGCTCGACGGCTTCAAACCTAAGGTCATTTCCCTCAAGGTCGGAGATCACTCTCTCAATGATGCGCTCGTCTACGACGAGAAGGACGCCGCCCTGGCCTTCATCGTCGCGAGGATGGTGGACGACCCCGAACTTCCTCGACCGATGGGGGTCTTCCTTGCGGTCGACCGACCAACTTACGAGGAAGAGATGGAAAAGCAAATTGCTTATGCGACTAAAACCCGCGGAGAGGGCGACCTCGACAAACTGTTGAACTCTGGAGATACGTGGGTGATCCAGTAACCTCGACGAATCATCCTCCGTCGATGGCCACATTGTGCGAAGGGTGTAGATAGACTCCGGAGAGTTCTACACCCTTTGTCATTTCACTGTGCGGAGCTCAACGTGGACCTCGCTGGCATTAAACGAATTATCGAATTGAACAAGAAATTTGTCCTGACCACGCACGTGAACCCTGACGGCGACGGACTGGGGTCAGAGCTTGCCCTCCATCGGGTGTTGAAAAAACTCGGCAAGGAAGCATCGATATTCAACCACAGCGCGATGCCAAGGAATTACGAATTTCTTGACCCAGATGCCGACATCCAGAAATTTCAGCCTCAGCGACACTCTGATACAGTCCTCACTGCGGATGTCATCTTCGTGTTCGACACAAACCAGCCCGAACGCCTGCGAACGCTCCAGCCATACGTCCAGGAAAGCAAGGGGATCAAGATTTGCGTCGACCACCATCTCGACAAAGATGACTTTGCTGACCATTACTTGATCGATGAACACGCGAGTGCTTGCGGCGAAATCGTCTATCGATTGATCGTCGAGTTCGACGACTCCTACATCGACCCACATGTTGCCCAGGCGCTCTATGCCGCGATCATGACGGATACCGGGTCCTTCCGATTTCCGCGGACCGACCCGGAAATCCATCGCATTGCAGCCCATCTAATCGAACGAGGCGCAGACCCGACCGAGATCTATCAGATGGTATACGAAAGCTGGCATCCGGGACGATTTCTCCTTCTCGGACGGGCACTCAGCGGGATGAAACTCGAGTACGAAGGCCGACTCGCTTACCTCGTCATAACCCGTTCAATGCTCGAAGAAACGGGTTCGAGTCCCGAAGATACCGATAACTTTACCAACTATCCGATGAGCATTGCTGGCGTTGTCATCGGTATCATGTTCGCTGAGCTCGACGATGGCGTAAAAATCAGCTTCCGTTCCAAGGGGGATATCCCAATCAACGAGCTCGCGAAGGCGTTCGGAGGGAATGGGCACAAGAACGCAGCTGGCGCAAGAACCTTCAATCCCGACAAGTCGGGACTCGAGCAAATCGTACCCGCTGTGATCAAAAAAAGCTCGGAGTTCTTGACACAACCGCTGAGCGAATCCAAATCGTAGTCCCAGCTTGGCCCACACCGACGGTCAGTCTCACGCATATTCTGAGAGGTATTATGGTCAGACTTAAATTCCAGACAGCATCCCTGAAAACCATTCGTGCAGATGTTGCGGCGGCCTTCGTCTTCGAAGATAAGGACCTCTTCCGAAAGAGAACCCAAGCGATCGATCGCATGACTGGAAAGAGTCTTCGAAGCCTGCTTCAGTCGAAAGATTTCAGTGGGAAAGAAGGTGAAGTATCCGTCGTGTATGCCGGAAACGCGGCAAAGTCCGGACGGCTGATGCTCATCGGCCTCGGTGAGCAGAAAAAACTTACAGTGGAGAAATTACGCCGCGCGGTAGCTTCCGCGACAAAACGAGCGAAGAGCATGAAACTCAGGAGAGTCGGACTGGAGATTCCAGAATACCCAACGGTCAGTAAGTCGATGAAGGCGCGGTATGATATAGTCGTCCAGGCACTCTGCGAAGGTGCTGCGCTATCCGTCTATGATTTTGATAAATATCGTTCCAAGAATGATGGGAAGAAGCCCAAGACTGTCGAACAGGTTATTCTGTTCTCGGACAATGTTCGCGCCACAGGAAATGCTCGACGCGCGGTGAACCAAGCTCAAATCATCTGTGAGGCTGTGTACCTTGCGCGGGGCTTGCAGAACGCCCCATCGAACGAAATCTACCCCGAGTCACTTGCCCAGACTGCAAAGCGTGTGGGACGTATGCATCACTTCAGAACGCGCATATTTGACAGAAAGACAGTCCGGAGACTCGGAATGGGGGGAGTCGTTGCAGTGAGCCAGGGGAGCTCCAAGCCGCCTCGTTTCATCGTCATGGAATACGGTCGCAAAGGTCGCGGCAAGACCGTCGTTCTCGTTGGCAAAGGCGTAACGTTCGACACGGGCGGAATATCCCTGAAGCCCTCGTCGAACATGGCGGAGATGAAGATGGACATGTCGGGTGCGGCTGCCGTTATCGGAACGTTCGAGGCGGTCGCGCGACTGAAACTCCCCGTACATCTGGTCGGTCTCATCCCGGCTGTTGAGAACATGCCGAGTGGCACGGCGATAAAGCCGGGTGACATCGTGCGCCACTACAACGGCAAGACATCGGAGGTGGACAATACGGATGCCGAAGGCCGACTGATATTGGCCGATGCCCTGGGATATGCGGCAAAGTTCAAGCCCGCTGCTGTCATCGACCTCGCGACCCTGACGGGGGCGTGCGTCGTCGCCCTTGGCCATCATGCTACCGGCATGATGGGAAATGATGACATGCTGATGGAGAAGCTCAAAGCAGCGGGAGAGGTGACGTATGAGCGTACATGGCCCCTTCCGCTGTACGATGAGTACGAAAGCCAGATCAAGAGCGATGTTGCGGACGTGAAAAACGTTGGTGGACGTTGGGCTGGTGCGATCACAGCAGGCTGGTTTCTGAAGAAGTTTATCGGAAAATACAAGTGGGTACACCTGGACATTGCGGGCACGGCGATCTTGGAAGAACCCCAGGAGTATGCTCCGAAAGGAGGCTCGGGTGTCGGTGTCCGATTGCTGGTTGAGTTTCTCCGAGAATGGTCGAAAACATCATGAAGGGCGCGGCCCGACACGCTGTCCCCACTCAGCCCCGATCCCAATAGTGTCGGGAGGGCAAATCGGGACTCGTACTTCGAATGGGAGGAAACCAAGAAAGGAGCCAACGATGAACTCGGAGTATATCAACGAAGAATTGCAGGAGATGTACGAAGAACCGAAACGCGAATTCAAGACATTAACTACGGAAACCCTGAGAGCGCCGCTCCGGGAGCTCTCTTTGAATGAGCCCGCCGTTCTTAACGTTGGGTCGACGGTTCAGCAAGCGATCGAGATGATGCGGCAGAAGCACATCGGTTGCATCGTAATCACGAAAAGCGGCAAGCTGGCGGGGATTCTCACGGAGCGCGATTTGCTCATGAAGTTCATCGGAGAGGGCAAGCATCCCGAAAGTTTGAAAGTCGATGAACTCATGACTCCAGAGCCCGAAACGCTGCAGCTCGACGATATGATGGCTTTTGCCATGAATATGATGCACGCCGGAGGGTACCGCCATATCCCCATCGTCGATGATCAGAATTCACCGGTCGCCATCGTCTCAGTCAAAGATGTCCTTGACTTCTTGAGCCGCTATTTCCCACAGGAGGTTCTGAACCTTCCCCCGCGTCCGATCCGCCGAACAGAGAGCCGCGAAGGCGCGTAGCCAGTGCGAAGCTGAGTCCCGAATTTTTCACTGCAAGCACTCGACTCACGGGGGAGAAACTCAGGGTTCCCTGGACATTTGTTGCATCTCAGAAAGCGGATTCTTACATTGCTCCACGTGGAGATGGAAACCCGCTCACCTGAACTTCGAACACCACGCAGGCGCTATCACAAATCGTTCATCCAACCTCTCCCCCAATTCATACGGTCTTGGCGTGTGCACTTCTTCTTGTTCTTAGTCCTCATTCCTTCAGTCCTCTTCGCACAACGTGATTTCCGACTCCCGGCCGGTCGCGAGCCCGTCATTCGCTACGAACCCATCAATCTCATCTCAGAGGACACGGCCAAGAGCCGACTCGACATCAACTTCCGAATATCTCGCGATTATTTCATCTTCACGCGAAATCGCTCCGAGGCGTTCCCCTGGCCCTTCATCGCGAGGGTGGACGTTACGGTAGAAGTTTTCGACAAGACCAACACATCTGTGGCCCGGGAAATCCTCCGCAAAGAAATCGGTTCCCAGGAACCACCGTCCATATCGGCGAAGAAAGATTTTCTGCAGGGGATTTTCTCCTTTGAACTGCCGCCTGGCGACTACAGGCTCTACTTCGAAATCAACGACCTCCAGTCGAGCCGGAAATTTATCGAACGGGCTAAAAAAATTACGCTGAGAAACTTCAAGGACGTTCGACTTGAGACATCCGATGTTTCGTTCCTTGAACCTCTGGAAGTAGAAGACGGACGGCCACGACGATTTCTCCCTCTTAACCTGGGAGGAGACGTTTTCTTCGGGCGAAATTTCGACGGCTATATCGAATTCACGGGAACCGACTTGGTTCGAGGGCTTCCCATGATTCAATATCACCTCCGGTTCTACAACCCGGGAAAACGCCAGAATGTCACCATCGTCCAGGATACGGTGAGCCGCGATCATATTCTCGTCGGGACCAGATTAGAGATCGAGCGCAGCGAGGCCTCTTATCTCTACCGTCTCGATTCGTCGTCCCTGACTCGGAAATACATTGCCCTTCTCAAGATCGACGGTGAGCGACTGGAGCGGGGCAGGTACAATCTCGAGATCGTTGTTAGGAGCGCGCGGGAAGAGAAAACGATTCGACGGTCCTTCGACGTCCGATGGATCGACATGCCCCTCTCGCTCCGCAACATCGACTTCGCGGTTTCGGCGATGCGTCACCTGATTGGCAATGAGGCAGACAAGTGGCGTTCGATGCGTGAGGAGGAGAAGGTGAAGACCTTCAACGGATACTGGAAGGCAAAAGATGAAACACCCGAGACTGCCTACAATGAAGTCCAGGAAGAATACTTCCGCCGCGCCGACTACGCATACCTCAATTTCTCCTCGTTGAGACAACCAAACGGAATTCAGACTGACCGTGGCAAGATCTACATGCTGTATGGACCACCGACGAAGACCGAGCGGAGGCTGGCTCCCAAACGACGGCCGCAAGAATTTTGGTACTACCAAGCCATTGCGAAGTTGTTCATTTTTGAGGATTCGAGCCGCATCGGTGACTACCAGCTGATCAAGAGCGAACCGTTATGAAGCCGACGGTGGGCTTGACCATCGGCGACTACAATGGAATCGGAGCAGAGGTCGCCTTGAAGAGTGCGGTTCATCCTTCGGTTCGGCGCGTCTGCATGCCGGTCCTGATCGGAGCACACGACGCGTTTGCCTACTACGCGAAGCAACTCCGCACAGAACGCGAACTTCAGCTGACTCCCGTGCTCGAAGTCTCGATGGAGAGACGAGTGCGTCCAACACCCGGAAGAATTTCAAAGGATGCCGGCGCTTGTGCCTGCAGAGCGCTCGGCGAAGCGGTGAGGCGATGTCAATTGGGCGAAATCCAGGCCATCGTCACTGCCCCCGTCTCGAAAGAAGCTCTTGCGCTCGGCGGCTATGCTTATCCCGGCCAGACAGAGCTTCTCCAGAATTTGACGCGCTCTCGAGCAGTCGCGATGATGTTTCTCTCAGACCGAATTAAAGTCGGGCTCACCACGATCCATATTCCGCTGAACAAGGTCGCCTCGTCGATTTCCCAGCGCCTCATAATCGAGAAGCTCGCAGTGATCCATGCCTCCTTAAAGACCGATTTCCGCGTGAGAAGGCCGCATATTGCTTTGCTGGGCCTCAACCCACACGCAGGGGAGCATGGCCTCATCGGCAACGAAGAGGAAAAGGTTTTAAAGCCTGCCATACGCCGTGCCAGAGCGGGCGGGATGCGCATAGCAGGACCCTTCTCCGCAGATTCGTTCTTCGGGATGCATCGAAATCGGTACGACGCCGTCCTTGCCATGTACCACGACCAAGGGCTGATTCCAGTGAAGCTCCTGGCGACGGGGAGGTCAGTCAATTACACGGCCGGACTCAGTATCATTCGCACATCGCCGGATCATGGGACCGCCTTCGACATCGCTGGAGAAGGAATTGCCAATCCTTCCAGCATGATCGAGGCGATTCATTGGGCCGTCAGAATTTTTCAGAACCGCAAACGTCAGAGATCGTGAGGAAACGTATGCATAGACATCTGATCATCCTTCTCTGTTGGGGGATCGGAGTTCTCATCTCTTCTTGCCGTGAGTCCACCTCCACCCTGCCCGCCTTGCTGACAGACTACAAGCGGCTCACGGACGAGGAAAAAGCTGAAATCCGAAACAAAAAAATCGACCGATTCGTCCTACGCGCGATGCGGGAAGCAGACATCGACCTTTGGATCACGCTGACGAGGGAGTACAACGTGGATCCCATCGCACCGGCGCTCGGCGCTGGAGCAGCTGTCGCCCGGACGGCGATAATCTTCACGGACGAAGGAATCCAACTTGGCAGAACTGCGATCGCAGCAAGTTATGATGTTGATGCTCTCAACAAATCCGCCATCTACGACACCGTCATTTCGTACCGGAGCGAAGGGCTCATGCCGCATCTCAAAAGTTTCTTGCAGGAAAAGAAGCCCAAGCGGATCGGAGCTAATTTTGCGAAAGATACACCGATCGCGGATGGACTCTCAGTAAGCATGTATGAGTACTTGAAACAAGCTGCCGGCCCTTCATTGGCAAGCCGCATCGCCTCCGCGGAACACATCGTCGTTACGTTCCGGGGGAGGAAAACGCCGAGGGAGATTGAGATTCTCAAGAAAGGGGTCTCAATCACGGAAGCAATCCTGGCTGAAGCGCTTTCTCCTGGTGTGATCCAGCCTAGGGTAACGACGGAAATTGACCTTGCGAGTTCCATCCGCAAGAAAATGGAGCAATACGGTGTCGGGCCATCCTGGGATCCTGCTGGCTGTCCGAGCATCAACACAGGAACAACGAGAGGACACTCAGAGCCGACGGATGCAGTGATCCAGCCGGGACACGTCGTGACGATTGACTTCGGAGTTAACCTCGACGGCTACTGCACGGACATCCAGCGCACCGCTTATGTGTTGAAACCGGGGGAGGCTGATGCTCCGGAGTGGATCAAACGGATGTGGGAGGTCAATAAAGAGGCTGTGCTCGCGGGATTTGAGCAGATGAAGCCGGGGAATACAGGACTCGATGTGGACAATGCCGCTCGGCGTGTGATCGTCGAAGCAGGATACCAGGAGTATCCGCATGCGGCAGGGCATCCCATTGGCTACATCACGCATGAAGTCGGACCCTTGCTCGGTCCAGATTGGCCTGAGCGATACGGGACGCGGGTCTTCCTGAAGCTCGAGGCGGGGCAGGTCTTTGCGCTCGAACCCGCTGTCTCAGCACACTCCGAGGAATTAAAGGGCGATGTGCGGATTGGCCAGGAGGAAGATGTTCTCATCACAGAAGATGGGCCTGTTTGGTTGGGTGATCCGCAACAAGAGCTCATTCTCATCAAATCAGGATAAAGCGGATGATCAGTCTCCAGAACGTAACCGTGAATTTCAACAGCCAGGTCGTGCTGGATAATGTCAGCCTCAAGATTAACCAGGGCGAGTTTGTGTTTCTCGTCGGCCAGACCGGATGCGGCAAGACCACATTGCTGCGCTTGATCTACATGGATTTATTTCCCACGCGCGGCTCCATTGCGGTCGATAGGTATAGCTCTGATTCAATATCGCTCCGGGATATCCCATACCTGCGAAGAAAAATCGGGGTTGTCTTTCAGGACTTCAAACTGCTGGAGGATCGAAACATTTTCGACAACGTGGCGTTTGCGCTCCACGTGACGAACGCAGGGCGAGCTGACATCAAGAGGCGAGTCTTGCGGATCTTGGCTGATGTCGGTTTAAGTCACAAACGCAATCGGATGCCGTATGAGCTTGCCGGCGGCGAGCAGCAGCGCGCGTCGATTGCCAGGGCGCTGGTAAACGAGCCTTTGGTTCTTCTCGCCGATGAGCCAACGGGCAACATCGACCCTACCACGGCGTTGGAGATTCTCCAACTGCTGAAGGAGATCAACACCCGCGGCACCGCAGTTCTAATAGCCACGCACAACTACGACCTCGTGCGCAAAAGCCACGAGCGGATCATGCAGATCAAGAACGGGAAGCTGTTTGAGGTCGAGGTGAAGAGGTGATGTTTCAATTGGTCGGAGCAACTCTTCCAATTTTCGGTCGCGGGGGCTTCAAGTCCCGGTCTGTAGAGCCCGATGTGGTGTCGAGCATCCCCCGCCCGCCTGCGCGCCAGCCCGCCAGCGGTCTGGCGGGGTTAGGGCGGGCTGCTCGACACCTAGGGTAGACACGTCGACCAAGTTCCGCTTTAAGGGAGCGTGCTTATTGTAGATATTAGTACTGAGCGTGAGATGGTCGACGTGTGCGAAGGGTTCGGGACACCCCGACTTGGCCTCCCGACACTGTCGGGATCGGGGCAGGGTCGGGGCAAGCGATGTCCCTGACGACGGAATGATTGAGAGAAACTCACCAGTTCACCGGGATGACCTTTTCAAATCCGCTGAGGTCCGAATACCGCACGAAGCCGTTCGCCCTTGCAAACTGTAGAAGATCAACGAGTACTTTCACATCCTGTTCGCAGTAGTGCGCAATCTTCTCCAGTTGTCCCTCCTTCCACCACCGCAACGCAGTCAGGCCATCAGCAGTTTTCCCCATTCCAAGTGTCGCCTGAGCCACCGTCTCAAGTTTTATTCGATGACCAAGAAGCTCTTTCAGCTTCCGATGGAGGTCAAACGACTTTTTCTGAATCAGTGAAACGTCGCCGTAATGACTCAAAACCTTCGAATCGAAGCCGTCGCCATTGTAACTGACGATGCGGTCATATTGTGTGAGGTAGGCAATGAATGCGCGCATTTCGTTCTCATGCCACTGACGAAATCCATCGCGCCTGCTCCAGCTTACTGCGACTGACACCAGCATCTTGTCGACGTTCGACCATCCACCGACTTCATTAGCTGATTTCTGCGTCTCGACGTCGTAGTAGACTTCGCTGGGCATCACTGTGGTATGACGATGTTCAATCGGCAGTCCCGCCGCAGGCGGCGTCAATTCTGATCACTGGCTCGATCTCTACGCTGGGTGCGTTGCCACCCATGCCTTTCTGGCCATCCATGCGACAATTCCCAGAGTAACGAGTAAGAGCACGACGAACAGGATCAGAACCGGGGTCTGAGGCTGAACAGAAAATTCGCTCGCGTCGAAGTGCGGCCTCAGATATGCATCGCGGACGAAGTCGCGGATGA
Source organism: Bacteroidota bacterium (assembly GCA_046758305.1). Taxonomy (GTDB): domain Bacteria; phylum Bacteroidota; class Ignavibacteria; order UBA10030; family JAZGDE01; genus JAZGDE01. Next base: position 24,637 of record JBHHZW010000005.1, read on the forward strand.
GCGACATCATCACGAGGACTACAGCCGTTGAACCGATTCCAGCCAATGCCAACACCTTCGGCCTTTCCGCGTTCAGCGCCAGGAACATCAGAACCATGGAGATCACCGCGAACGAAATTCCGACGATCAGATATCTCGTTGCGACCGGGTCGCCGCCCATAAACAGCAGCATCACTTCACTCCGCAGCGAGAGGAGGAACCACGACCCCACACCGAGCTGCAGGAGTGTCGGAAACAAGAACCATCTTATGCCGTACTTGACCGACCAGCGACCGTACTCCGGTTCCGACTTCAATTTGCCCATCCCGTATATCAACACGAGTAGTCCCGCGATGGCAAGCGAGCCGACGAAGAAATGCAGGAATCGCGGATAGAGCATCGGCTCGTCAACGTTCAGGTAAATCCCGTGTGGATTCTGCTGATACATCGGCATCCAGCGTTCGGGTGTGAGCATGAGGACCATGTTGTTGCTGAAGATGAATCCGATGACGGCAAAGAGAATCGCACTCGTCAGGACCACCCGTAGCTGCCTGTCCCCGAGGCTTTCCCACCGAAACGCGTAGATATAGAAACCATAGTATGAGAGGATAAGCAGGACGATGACGGCAAGCCACGGCCAAGCCAACAAGATTGAGGAAGTATAGAAATACTGTCCGTACAAGAGCTGGACGAAAAGCAGCGGTGCCACTCCGAGCGTGATCGTAAATGCAATCGCGATCGGCAGCATACGCGAAAGGCTCCGCGACAGGAGAAGATGGTGCGTGTGCCGACGCTTTCGACCGATGAAGTGTGATACTGCTGCGATAAACCCGCCACCTAGGGCGAAATTCATCGGGATGACATGCAGCACGAAGGTGACAATCAGAAGCATCTTGAGGAACCAGACGGGCGCC